>JABDII010000030.1 GCA_013003805.1 Gemmatimonadales bacterium | reverse complement strand
GCGCATGTCGGCGTGTGGTACCTCGTGAGTAGGGGTCGGTTTGGTGCCGATCGATATCGGCCCGGCACGACTCAAGATACTCCGATGCGTTACACCAGGCTGCACCAGGTCAGGCGGACTCTCCCGGATAGACGAACAGCATGCACGTGTCGTCCTCCAGCTCGGCTCCGGTTCCCGAATAGAGGGCAATGGCCGGCGCGTTGTTGCCGCTGGTGAGCGTGAAGGCTTCCATCATACCCTCGTGCTCGACCGCGGAGCGTGTAAACTGCATCAGCGCTGTGCCTATCCCCTGTTGCCTGTGGGACGGGTCCACCGCAACTTCGTACACAAACAACTGTCCCGTAGGACGGTCGATGCGGTCCAGCCGGTAGGCCAAGAGGAAACCCGCAAGCTTGCCGGCCGCTTCTGCGACGATGAGATAGTTGCTCGAGTTCGCGAGGAACATGCCCGAATAGGCGTCGGAGATCTCCGCATCCTTGAACCCCCGCGCCACAGCGCGAGCCACTGATTCGTCACCCGGCTCCAAACGCCGCACCGTGACGTTCATTGGGAGCCCCGGCCTTCCACCTCGGACACCACGGCCAGGGCGTCTGGAAGATCGGCGTCGTCGAGGACGAGAAGCATCACACCGCCGCCGAGAATCGTGGCCCCCATGTCGCCGTGGACGACGGCGTCGATGCCCGCTGCCTCGAGCGCCGCGCGCAACAAGTATGCGTGGCCGAGGTCCTGGGTCCGCAGCACTTCCTTCATGACGTTACAGGTCCTTTCGGAAGCACCGGACCAGCCCGGCATCGGTAAATCCCGCTGCGCGGTGAGCTGCGATGCTGATATCGTTCTCCGGGTCCGCGTCGGAGGCGATCTCGGTCGAGCCCTGGGAGCGGCCCCACTCCTGCGCCGCCGCGATCAGTGCCTGCCCGACGCCGGCTCGGCGGGCCTCGGGGGCGACGTACCACCCTTCGAGATAGGCCACTCGGTCGCTTAGACACCCCTCCGCGTAAGGGCGAATCGCAAGCTCCGCGAACCCGACCGGATGTCCCTCCTTGTTCTCCGCCATGAGCACGGCGGCGGGCCGGCCCCGCGCCAGGCCTTGGAAGTACTCATCGATCTCCTGGCCGTGCTCGGCCTCGGAGCCCTCAGGCCAAAGGGCGTGGCGCATTCGAAGCCAGCTGGCAGCGTCGCCGGGTTCAGCTGGTCGCACGTTGATCATGGCACGACGGCGGTCGACCGGATGAGCGCGAGACGAGAGATCATTCTGGAAGAAACCCCTCTTCGCTGAGGCGGGCCTGGAGCTCGGCCGTCATTGCTGGCTCAATGCGTGCCGCCCACGCGGCTCCAACAGCCTGGCTTTCCTGCACGATGATCGGCAAGGTCGCAATCAGCTTACGCCCGAGGTCGGTCCCGTAGAACCCGAGCAACTCCTTGACCTCGGCGTGGGTGAAGTGCCTTGCATAGATGGTCACCATGTCCGGTAACATGCCGTTCGGCCCGGACATACTATTGGCTGTGTACTTGGTCACGACTTCCCGCACGATCTCCACGGCTCGAGGCGGCACGTTGGGGTCCTGGGCCTGGAGGGCGTCGATAACACTGTTCGCCGCGAAGGTCCCCATCTGTTCACCCATCGCACTCGCTCCGGTGACGACCAGAAGTTGCTCGATGTCCTTGTGGAATGCGCCATCGACTTCCTGAGCAACGAGCGGAGACGGGATGGCGAGAACCACGGCGAGTAGGGTCGGCAATCCGATGCGCATTGGCAGTGTCCTTGAGTAAGACTCTCAGAGTGTGACCGTCTACGATGTTCTGCCTCAGTTTGCGGTCTGTCGGTCCGTCTTCGCTGCTTCCGACACTGGGCTCATACGACGTCAGCGTTTTCCCCATCCTCAAGCAGAGCCTGAGAGTCGACGTCCGCCTCGAGCTGGGCAACCCGGTCCTCGAGCTGATGGAGTCGCTCTTCATTGGCCGTACTGCGGAGGCGGGCGGCGAGCCCCCGGCCGATGGGGCCGAGACCGATGATCGCGACGATCCCAAGGATGATGACTCCGCCTAATCGGAGGAGCTCAGCTTCCACGATCGGTTCTCCTCATGGTTGGCATCAGCCTCCCGTCGGTCAGCTCGCTCACGACTCACATTCGGCGCCGGGGCCGGAGACTCGATTGCAGTGGGCGAGATAGGTGAGCTTCGACATGTGGAAGATGTCCCACGTGTCCTCCCCATCTGGGATCTGTTGAAGGAACGTGTACGCGAGCGGCGCCTCGTTGGCTGCAATCGTGTCGTAGACAGCGCGGACGGCGTCCAGATTACCAGGATTCGGCACGCGAAAGAGGAGCATGAGTTGACGTCCCTCTCCGTCCACCCAGGCCACAGCGCCGTCTACCGCACGTTGCTCAAGTCCGCGTGTATGCGCCTCGCGCTCCAGGGCGGACACGTACTCCTCTTCCGGAAGCGAGAGCATGGCAGCCCATCGGCGCTGCTCTCGATCGGAGAGCGGATAGAACATTTGGAACAGTTCTTGGAGAATTCGCTGCATTATCAGCCCACCTTATCAGCAATGAACGACTGAGGCCCCGATTCCGTCGCCAAGTTGCCAGGCTCCACCACGCTATTCAGACGAGAGTCGCCGCGACGTAGACGATGCCCACGAGGGACTTGATGAAAGGGCACAGCTTCATCGGCAGTACCGCGGTGCGAGCTCCGGTGTACAGAGAAACGATCGCCAACACGAACAGCATGCCGGCGCATGCACGAGCCACCAGATGAGTGGCACTCTGATCCGGACCAATGGCGAATGTCGACAGCGCAACGAGAATCCCCAAAAAGCACAGCGTCAGACCTTCGGCCAGCCACTCCATCGTGATGATTCGTGCGTTGTCAGGGGATAAGGCGCCGAATCCGGCAACGATGTTACGGGTTGGAATCAGGTGCCCAACGCCCCACAAAAAGATAGCGCCGGCGCCAATGTAGAGCAGTGCTGCCTGCATATCCACGATCTCCCGGCACGCGAGGACCTTGCGAATTCCAACAGCGTAACGAAGAGTCAAAGAGGCCCGGCAGCTTCACGCCGCGATTAGGCG
Source organism: Gemmatimonadales bacterium (assembly GCA_013003805.1). Lineage (GTDB taxonomy): Bacteria > Gemmatimonadota > Gemmatimonadetes > Gemmatimonadales > GWC2-71-9 > JABDII01. Next base: position 501 of record JABDII010000030.1, on the reverse strand, counting down.
GCCCGCTTCGCACGGTTGATCCAGTCCAGAACGCGGAGCGCCCTCAGCGTATTCCACCGGCTGGATGCCCCGACCCTCTCCAGCTCGAAGAACGTCCTTCCGGGATACCGATTCTGCAAACGCCATCGGCCATTGGCCTGCCGTTTCCGGAGGACCAGCTCTACAGGATCCTCGAGGCGGGCATCGTACTCGGCATCGGATGATCGAAAGTAATCCAGGGTTCTCAAGACGTCGTGATGCCAGCGCGGGGGAAACGAGAATCGCGTGAACTGGGGTTTCACTACCTGGCCGGTGCGGTGCGATCGGTAGAGCTTGTGGCGAAGGAAGAACTCGCGACCTGCCGCCTCGGCCGCGAGCGCCTCGGCAGCTCGACGTCCGCTGGCTTCGACATACTCGCGGAGACCCTCCAGCACGTTGATCGTTGTGTGAAATGAACTGTGTACGGCCCCGCGGTCCCGTTGGCAATTCCACCCGCCGTCGCCCATCTGTTCTCTCAGGAGA
>JABDII010000350.1 GCA_013003805.1 Gemmatimonadales bacterium | reverse complement strand
CCCGTCCCGCTGTGCTCTACGTTCGTGATGTCCCGATCCTGTGGCTTCCATTCGTCTTTCAGGACACGCGCCCAGGACGTCGATCGGGCATTCTCATTCCGCAATTCGGTCTCAACGATCTCGTCCGAACGTCTCCCGGGTACAGCCGTCAAGTGACCAACGTGGGATATTACTGGGCCCCGAACGAGTACTTCGATGTCACTGGCCGATTGGATTGGTACTCGGATCGTTATCTGCAGTACGGTTTGACAGCCCGCTATCGTTGGTTGAACCGGTTTGCGACCGGTGAGGCTGCCTACAGCGAGCAGAAGGAGAGCGGGGGTGGATCATCCACCAGTATCCGGTGGAACCACCGCCAGAATTTCGACTTGAGTACGTCGCTGAATCTGAACTTCAACTATGTCAGCAACACCACCATCACGAGTCGGAATGCGATTGACCCGCTCCTGAATACGCAGCAGATCACCAGCGCCCTCAATCTTTCGAAGCGGTATCGGTGGGGCACGGTAACACTCGGGGGCAACCGACGTCAGAGCCTGTCCGACAACAGTACCACCACCCAGTTCCCGTCGCTGACCATCTCGCCGAAGCCACTCGACATCGCGTCGAACATCACCTGGTCTCCGTCGGTGTCCTTCATCCAGAATCGCGCATCCAATACACCGCTGGGCACGATCCTGGTGACTCGGGCGGATGGGAGCCTCGAGACACTCGAGCTCACCGGCTCGACTCGCTCGACGGCGCTCTCGATTGCGACGCCGTTCAGGATTGGCTCGTTCAATTGGCAGAATTCCTTGAGCCTGAACGACCAGAAGTCGGAGGGCAGAATCGTCGAGTCGTTTCGGGTCCCCGATCCTGGATCACTCAACCCCGCAGACTCCCTCACGCTTTCTCGTGTGACGACGGGGGACTTCGAGACGGGAATCAATTGGGATACCGGGATCAACCTCCCGGTGCTGTTTCGTCGCACGTGGAAGCTGCAGCCGGTCCTGGGCATTACCAACACGACCGGCGGACCGTTCCTGCTGCGTAACCCCCGTACCAATGGTGATTTCGTCAGCCAAGGCAAGCGCTTCTCCCTGGTCCTCAACGTGTCGCCTACTTTGTTCGGCTTCTTTCCGGGGGTGGGCCCCATCGCCCGCATTCGGCACAGCGTCTCCCCGATCATCTCATTCTCGTACTCGCCGGAAGCGACCATTCCAGAGGACTACGCGCGGGCCATCACCCCCGAGGGCCAGACGCCGGTTCGAACGAGCGACGCAACCCAACGCGTCAGCATCGGGCTCTCGCAGAACTTCGAAGGCAAGACCCGTCCCGAGCCCGGTGATACGAGCGGCACATCGGCGCGGAAGCTCCGGCTCCTGAGCATCGCCACGAGTTCCATGGTCTATGATTTCGAACAGGCCAAGAAACCCGGTCGAACTGGGTGGGTCACTCGGAGCCTGACCAACACCTTTCAGACCGACCTGCTGCCGAGCTTCAGCCTGAGTACCACCCACGACCTTTGGGAGGGGGCAGTGGGATCGGATACCGCGAAGTTCAAGCCCTTTCTCCAGAACTTGAATTTCAGCGTTGCCCTGTCGGGACGGACGGTACGCTCCTTCCTTGGTCTCTTTGGTCTCGGGGGAGCGGCGGAACGGGACGGGGACGACGACGAGGCCGAACCCCCACCGAGCTACCTGGCCCAATCGGGTCGTGGTCTCGGCCGGGGCGGGGCGTTTAACACGGAGTCGCCCTATGGGACGGCTCGGCGTCCCTTCACCGCGAACCTGAATTTCTCGCTCAGCCGGACCCGGCCTGTCCCGGGCTCGACGTTCCCAGCGAGCGACCGGCAAAATCTCGGGTTCAGTACCAGTTTCTCACCGACCCCGTTTTGGGGCGTGTCCTGGTCGACCCAGTACAACATCACCGACAGCAAATTCGAATCCCAGATTGTGCGCTTGGAGCGCGACCTGCACGACTGGCGGGCCCGGTTCGAGTTCATCCGGAACGCGAACGGAAACTTCGCCTTTTTCTTCTCCATCTTCCTCAGCACCCTCCCCGACCTCAAGTTCGACTACGATCAGCGCAGTATCTCGAATTGATGTCCTCTCGGATGGACAGGACGCCGCCGCGGCGCCTCTCGTATCTGGTTGTCCAGCAATCACATAGAGATTCACGCGGTGTGGCACGCTCCCTGCCTTCTTTCTGGGCGACTCCCTAGGAGACGACCCCATGCAACGTTATCTGATCGCCGTGCCCTTGCTGGTTGTGGCGGCGTGTTCCTCGGATGAAACGGTCTTCGGCGGCGGCGGGACGGTCGACGCCCCCCGGAACCTCACGTATCTTGTTGAGCCCAGCGGCACGTCGGGCTCCCCTTCCGGTATTCTCCTCAGATGGGATAACGACCTCGATCCGGACCTTCGGGTGTGGAACGTGTACTCGCGCAGTGGCACTTCTGGCGCCTTCGGCCTTCGGGGTTCGACGACGTCCAACAGCTTCCATGACGACGGCGTGCCCCATCTCGAGTATTACGCCACCGCGGAGGACCTCGACGGGTTCGAATCTGCGCCGAGTAACGTGGTGACGGTCGACGAGCGCCTCGCGCTTCCGGCACCGACCTCCCTCTCGAGCACTTCGTTGGACGAGGCAATCGCCTTGTTCTGGTCGGACAACGCGTTCACCTCGGATCCCTCGGCCTTTCGTAACTATCGCGTCTACAGCGTCGATTTCGATCTCGATTTGGGCCTGTGTGGCACCAACTGGGCTCTGGAGGGGACGACGGTCGCCCCGGAATTCCTGGCAGGCGCGCTCACCAACGGAGCCCCGATGTGCTTCGGCATCTCCGCTGTGAGTGTGGAAGGGTTCGAGAGTCTCTGGTCTCCCATCAAGGATGACACGCCCCGACCGGACGCCCGAAACGTTGCGGTGTGGACCAGTCAGTCCGACCTGAGCCAGAGTGGGTTCCGATTCTGGAGAGACCTGGACCTCGATGGTCTGGCGCAACTCAGCGAACTGGGCCAGATCGGTTCGGGCACTGCGGGTGATATCGATTTCTCCGTCGAGCGGGATGGAACTGGGCGGGTCTTCTTCCAGCCGGTGCGTGCCGGGACCGGGGTGGTGACACTCGGTCAGGTGAGTGATGTGACCAGCATCGATATCGCACCGAACATCACGTATGGCACCGGACAGCTTGAGGTGCTTCCCGGGCACGGGTACGTCTTTGAAATGGACGGTGGAGATGGCTTCGCGCGGTTCGGGGCCATTCGGGCGACTCATGTCGGACAGGACTTCGTCCTCCTCGACTGGGCCTACCAGACCGATCCGGGGAACCCCGAACTCCTGGTGGCGGGTCGGAGATAAACTCGCGCGGTAACACCGACCGCTCGCCCGGCATGGGCGGTGCGTGGGGGCCAAACTTCCAAACCTGTGCGGGCCAAAGGGCCGCGGGAGTCGGGAATGGGAGGCCCGCGCACCGCCCTTGTCATTGGGGCAGCCTCCAGCCAGTTTCGGGCGGATGTCTTCCCGTTCACTCACGCTGGACGGAGCCTCACTTTCGATCGATGAGGTCGTCCGCGTTGCCCGCGATCCGTCGTCTCGGGTCGCCCTAGCCCCTGAAGCCATGGCTGGCGTGGCCCAAAGCCGGTCACGCATCGACCGGGCGGTGGAGCGTGGTGAGACGATCTACGGCGTGAACACGGGCTTCGGCAAGCTGGCACATGTAAGGATCTCACCGGAGGAGCTGGACCGGCTCCAGGTCAATCTCATACGCAGCCACTGCGCCGGCCTGGGAGACGCCCTGCCGGCTGATGTTGTGCGCGCGAGCATGCTGCTCCGGGCCAACGTGCTGCTCCGTCCAACGAGCGGGGTTCGCCCGGAGTTGCTCCACGCGCTGGTCGGCTTGGTGAACTCCGGGCTCGTTCCGGTCGTGCCGGAGCAGGGGAGTGTCGGGGCAAGCGGAGATCTGGCCCCGCTCAGCCATATCGCCCGCGTGGTGATGGGTGAGGGCGAAGTACTCGCGTCGAGCGGCAAGCGGTTCAAGACGGCCACCGCGCTGCGCCAGGCCGGGATCGCGCCCTACGCGTTCGGCCCCAAGGAGGGCCTGGCGTTCATCAACGGCACCCAAGTACAGACCGCCATCCTCGCGCTCGCGGTGCATGACGCCTGGGTCTTGTGGCGGAGCGCAATTGGGGCAGCGGCCATGAGCCTGGAAGCGCTCCGGGGAACTCCGAGCCCTCTCGATGCCAGAATTCACGCGGCCCGGCCGCACGGTGGCCAGGAACAGGCCGCCAAGCTCATGCGCCGTCTGCTCCAGCGAAGCGCGATTCGCGACTCGCACCGCGAGAACGATCCCAGAGTCCAAGACGCGTATAGCCTCCGTTGTGCACCGCAAGTTCTGGGTGCGGTGGCCGACGCCATCCAGTTCGCCGGGCAGACGGCTGACATCGAACTCAATGCCTCAACCGACAACCCGCTGGTGTTTGACAACGGAGACGTCCTCTCGGGAGGCAACTTCCACGGGCAACCGATCGCCCAAGCGCTCGACATCCTGGCCATCGCGTTGACCACGCTGCAGGGTATTGCGGAGCGCCGCATCGAACGTCTGGTCAACCCGGACCTTTCGCAGGGTCTCCCAGCCTTTCTGACGAGCGACCCGGGACTGAGCTCCGGGTACATGATGGTGCAGGTTTCTGCAGCCGCCTTGGTGGCCGAGTCGCGAAGCCTCGCGTTCCCGGCGAGCGTCATGTCCATCCCGACGGACGCCAACCAGGAGGATTTCGTCCCGATGAGCATGGCGGCGGCCTCGAAGCTCCGGCGGATCCTGGCGAATGCCCGGCGGGTTGTGGCCGCGGAATTCCTCTGTGCGGCCCAGGGGCTGGAGATCTTGCTGCCGTTAACTCCGGGGGAAGGCGTGGCCCAGCTCTACCGGCGGATTCGCGGGCTGAGTCCCGCGATCGAGGCCCTCGGCGAGGACCGTCCACCGGCACCGGATATCGAGCGCATAGCCCTGTGGATCGCCGAGGGGGCGCTCGATCCGCAAGAACGCGGTGGGGCTTGAGTCTGAGGAGAGGCATTCGGGTTGCTCCCGTTTGGGGGCACACCTATTTTTTTGCTCGGGACGGTTCGGGACGCTAAGTTCAAGTCACTTCGCTCTTTCCCCTCGTACCATTGTGAGCTGAATGAACCTCAAGAAGCTCAAAGAGTCTGCCAGAAAACACGAGCAGAAGGAGGATTGGCAGAAGGCCATTAAGGTCTATCTCCGGGCCATCGAGGCGTCGGAGTCCGGCCTCGACGCGGTGCCGGATCTGTCGCTCTACAATCGGGTCGGCGACCTCTATATGAAGGTGAACGACACTGCCCTCGCCGTGAAGACGTACGAGCGGGCGGTTGATCTGTACGCTGACCAGGGGTTTGCCAATAACGCCATCGCTATTTGCGGAAAGATCCTCCGGGTCGATCCCGGACGGATGCAGACCTATCTCACACTCGCCAAACTGTACGCGCGAAAGAACTTCGTCGTCGACGCGAAGAAGAATCTGCTCGAATATCTCGATCGGATGAACCGGGCCAACAGGCGCGAGCATGCGTTCCGTGAAGTCAGCGGGTTTGCCGAGCAGTTCCACGGCGAAGTTGAGATTCGCGACATGCTCCGCGAGTTGGTGCAGGCCGCGTCACGCGAAACCCATTCGGCCGAGGAGCTGGACAAGCTCGCTGCCAAGTTGGAGACTGGCCCGGTCGATGGCGGTGTCCTCGGAGGGCCCGCCGGAGCCGGGACGCGAAACCAGAAGGGCAGGCCCGGCGACTTGGTCTTCCTGGATACCAGTGCGTCGATGCCGGTGGCGGAGCCCGAGCTGGAGCCGGAAGTGCCAGAGATCGTGCCGCCACCCGAGGTGCCCGAACTCTCTGAAGAGCCTGAGATCGCGACTCCCGTATCCGATCTTCCGTTGCTCGATCTGGGCGAAGAAGAAGCCGACGTCGTTCCTGCGGCAGAGGACGGTGCAGTCCAGGCCGAGGTCGAGGAAGAGCTAGAGGTTGAGGAAGAGGCCGGCCCGGACGATGCCGTGTCCGAAGTGATCGGTGAACCGGATGAAGAGCTCGAAGGCGTCGAGCCGACGGTGGTGGGATTCGACGAGGTCGACAAAGTGGAGATCCTTGAGGGACTCGAGGATGTAGAGGGGTTGACCGCCGAAGAGCGAGCCGCCATGGCGGACCAAGAGCTCGACGTCGGCGTCGAGCCAACGGCGCTCGATGCGATCGAGCTCGAATCCGTTCCCACCCAGCTGGACGATCTCGAGACGACCGAATTTGAGGGTCTCGAGGCCGCGCCTGAGGCGGACGAAGAGGTCTTGGAAATCGTGGAGGAGATCGGCGAGGAAGAAGAGGAAGTGGGGGTAGACGAGGACGTTCCAGGCCTCGAGCCGGTTGGCGAAAGCATCGAAGGCGATCAACCGCCCGCCGCGCCGTGGGAAGAGGAGGAAGTCACCGACCCGATAGCGGAGCAAGCGGAGGAAGCCGCGGCCTCAATCGAAGACCTATCGATCTCGCCCTCCACGGTCGGGCACGAGCAGACTCCAGCGGCCCTGGAACCTCTCGAGTTCGAGGATCTGGTCGACGAGGAGGCGTCCCCCGAAGAGGAATTCGAGTTTGTTGAGGAGATCGAGGTCGAAGCCGACTCTGAGGCGGTTGAGGCGGTCCCAACGCCGGAGGTGTCCTCAGAACCGGGCATGCCAAACATCGCGTCGCTCGAGGAGCGACTCGCGAACACGCCGGGCGATCCATTTGCCCATCGCGCCCTGGGTGAGGGGCTCATCGTCACGGGAAGCAAGGACCGTGGGTTGTACGAGCTGGAGCTTGCCCTGGCGGGTTTCGAGAACCGTCAAGATTGGAGTCACAGCACGGATGTCCTCCGCGAACTGATCCGACTCGATCCAAATCGCATCTGGTACTATCAAAAGCGCGTAGAACTGGCCTATCGGTCTGGGGAGAAGAACCGCCTGGTCGATGCCTACCTCGAGCTCGGCGATGTGCTGGTGAGGGTTGGATCCGTCGAGAAGGCGCTCGCCGTGTACGGCCGGGTCTTGGAGCACGATCCCAGCAACGAGTTCGCCCAGGCGGCGCTGGACGTGCTCCAGCCGGTCAGCGCCGCGGAGGCCGTCCGGCCGCCGGTGTCCTCAGGTCGGGGCGGCGTCGAGGTGGACGAGGAGGAGGAGGCATCCGAGGACGAGTATGTCGACCTCGGCGCGTTGGTGCTCGAGCCCAAGCCCCTGCGCGACACCCGTATTCGCATTGAAGACGAGGAACCGACCGGGGACGAGGCGCGAGACTTCGAATTGATGCTGGAGCAATTCAAGGCGGCCTTGGAGGAAAGCCTGACTGACGAGGACTACCAGGCCCACTACGATCTCGGTGTCGCCTTTAAGGAGATGGGCTTGCTGGATGAGGCCATCGCTGAATTCCAGAAGGCGCTGCGCGCTCCGGAGGGCAGACTGCGCACGTCTGAGGCGCTCGGCGTCTCGTTTTTCGAAAAGGGCCAGTTCGCCGTAGCGGAGGCGATCCTGCGGCGTGCCGTAGACGGCATCTCGGGATGGGACGACGAGAAGATCGGTCTCCTCTACTGGCTCGGACGGTCCACGGAATCCTTGGGTCAGGTGTCGGATGCACTCGGGGCCTACGAGCGCGCGATGGCGGTTGACGTGGGTTTCATGGATATCAATGACCGGGTCAAGCGGCTGACAGCGGGGCTGGGTTGACCCGGCCAGGTACTGCCGGAATCGGCCTGGCCGATATCCAGGGACAGCTGCTTCCCAGGCTCAAGGACGTCCGGCAGGAACTGCGCCGGATCGTCGAGGCAGATTTCGATCTCATCTCCTTGGCGAATGCCCATCTCCTGCAGATGCAGGGGAAAATGTTCCGTCCCACCCTCGTCCTCCTGGCGGATGAAGCGACGGGGCAGCCTCAACCGCGGGCCATCACCCTGGCGGCCGTGGTCGAGTTGATCCATCTCGCCACGTTGGTGCATGACGATTCGGTCGACCACTCGGTGTTGCGCCGCGGGATGCCTACGCTGAACGCATTGTTCAGCCACCAAGTATCGGTGATCATGGGCGACTACCTGTATTCTCGGGCCGTGATCGAATTGGTGCGCCTCAATGACCTCGAGCCGCTCAGAATCTTGGGGCGCGTGACCAATGAGATGACGGTCGGAGAGATGCGGCAGCTGACCGCGCACGATCCGCTTGCGTTCACGGAGGCGGAATACGATCTGCTGATCCGCTCCAAGACCGCATCGCTCCTCTCGGGGGCCTGTGAAGTCGGGGCACTAGGGGCGGATCCTCACGTGCGCGCGGCCCTCAGGCGCTTCGGCGACCATCTGGGAATGGCCTTTCAGATCATCGATGATTTGATCGATTATACCGAAGAAGAATCCACTACCGGCAAACCGTCTGGCTCGGATCTCCGGGAGCACAAGGTGACCCTCCCGCTGATCCACGCCCTTCCGCGGCTCAATAGTGGCCAACGAAAGGTCATCGATGAATTGATGGCGACCGCGGAGCCGTCAGACGACCTGATCGGGGAGGTTATTGCCCTGGTGACCGGTACTGGTGGCTTGGGCTACGCGCGTGAGCGTGCCCACTGGTTCTGCGACCAGGCCGAGGCGGAGTTGGAGGCACTGCCCTCCTCCCCCGCACGGGAGGCCCTCCGCATGAGCCTGGCCTACCTTCTCGAGCGGCGGAGCTAATGGCCACGGGACCGCACCGGCCGGGCTTCCATCTCGGCGTTCTCATCGCCGGCTTCATTCTCGGTGGGTTCGTTACCGCGCTCCTCGATAAGTTCCTTCCGGACAGCACTTTCAAGCAGGTCTTCGTGAGTACGTGGACGCCCACGGTGGGACCTGTCTCTGTTGACCTCTTGGTGGTAAACTTCACAGTGGGCCCCGTCGGACTCGCCGTTTCAGTCTTGAGTATCGTCGGTGTGATCATTGCATATTTTGTGGCGCGTTCGCTCTTCTAAGGCGGTTCGCTATGGGTATCGGGAACCTCGGATTCGGCGAAATTCTCATCATCCTGGTCGTGCTACTCCTCGTGTTCGGAGCTCGGCGGCTACCCGAAATCGGGGCATCGCTCGGTAAGGGAATTCGCGAATTCAAACGGAGCATCACGGAAACAACCGACGCGGTTACGCGTGGGAATGATCTCGAGCCGCCGTCTCGGCAAATCGACTCGGAGACGTCCTCGCCCCCCGACGGCGAGCCGAAACGGCTTTCGCAGTAGGTCGGCTTCCACGCCGCGTCGGGGTGTGGATCGGGATGGCAGCGGGGGGGGGGG
>JABDII010000003.1 GCA_013003805.1 Gemmatimonadales bacterium | reverse complement strand
ACTCCCCACCGCCGCGGAACGGAGTGATTCACTGTATCGCACGCCCGGGTACCTCGTGCTCGGTACCCAGGGACCGTCCTCGAAATTCCAGTTCCGCCTCCGCTATGAGGCAGCCGGCGGAGAGGAGCGTTCGAGTCTTAATCTCAACGCGCTACAAATCCGTGAGGGAAGCGAGTCGTTGATCTATAACGGGCAGCTGCTCGAGCGGGACGTGGATTACTCCATTTCCTACGAACTCGGGCAGGTGACCTTCCTCAACCCCGACGTCCTGTTCGGTTCGGGGACGGCACAGTTGGTGGCGCGGTTCGAGGAACGTGGCATCTTTGCTGTCGCCCCGACCTCGATCTTCGGCCTCACGACCCGGTATTCTCTGGGAGATCGTGGGTCCATCAACTTGATGGGCCTCTATCAACAGGAGCAAACCGCCTTCACCAGGCCACCCCTGGGATTCGAACCGACCGCAAATCTGATCGGCGGCATCACGGCCGACTTACGCTTCCAGCCCCTCGCCATCACCAGGTTCCTCAACCGGCTGACCACGCGGGAAACCAACGCGCCTTCGGTACTCGACCTGAACGCGGAATTCGCCTTCTCCCGCCCGGTGGCCAACCGCATCGGTGAGGCGTTCTTGGAGACGTTCGAGGCCGACGCGAGCCGGATCATCTCGTTGAATGAGGCGTCGTGGGAGTTTGGCAGCGTTCCCCAGCGTGCGGACGGGATCACGCTCTCCGGCTTCCAAGCGGGCTTCGACTCCACCGACGCGGTGCAGATGACCTGGCAGAACCTGGTGATCCAGAACAATCAGGTCGTGGAAGTCCGGCCGCAGGATATCGACCCGAACATCCTGATCATCGGGCGCGGCGAGCGGCAGGAAACGGTGATGTACCTGACGTTCCACGGGGACACGGCCGGAGGAGCGGTCCTGTTCAACAATAGATCTCGCTGGACCCTCCCTCCCCGGCCTAACCGCCCCCGATGGCGATCCATGGTGACCTCCCTCAGCCCGACGGGGATCGACCTCTCGACCTCGGAGTTCCTGGAGTTTTGGGTGTTCAATGAGGGCGCCGGTTCGCTGGTGAATTCCGGAGTGCAATTGGTGGTCGACCTGGGCAATGTGGATGAGGACGCCCTTGCGTTTGCGCCCGACAGCCTTCTCGTCAACGGCTCGGACACTACCTACGTCGGACGCCAGTTCATCGGTGTGGGGCAACTCGACACCGAGCGATCGTCGATAGGGATCTTCAACGCCGACACCGACGATATCGGAATTCTCGGCGACCGGCCGCCCAGCATCGCCACCCCAGCGGGCCCCATCGGCGACTTCCCGCTCTGCCAACGCCTGCTCACCACCGCGGTGGAAGTCTTCCCATGGGGTGACCTGAACAGCCGGTGCACCAACGGGAACGGCCTGCTGAACACTGAAGATCTGAACAACGACGATCTGCTCAACTTCAACTCGCCCGCCGTCGTGGAGAATGTGTTCCGCTGGGTGATCGAACCTAGTGATCTGGGTCAATACTTCGTGCGGGATGGTGTCTCGAGTACCGACAGCCAAGGTCGAGTGTCCAAGTGGAGCCTGTTCCGGGTTCCGCTCCGGAACCCGGAAACGGAGATCGGGACGCCGAACATTCGCTTGATTCCCCACCTCCGGATCACGGCCATCGCCCCGCCCGATAACGGGATCGACCCCGATGTCGTGGCACGATTCGCCCTCGCCCGCACTCGGTTCACCGGCGCTGCCTGGATACGCCGGTCCGAGGCCCCGGTGGCCGGGATCTCCGGTAATGTGGGCCTGCCGGATGGTGAAGTCGTGGCGTCTACCGTGACGACGGAAGACGTTGACCTGGGATATGTACCACCGCCGGGCGTCATCGAGGGAGCCGACCGGAAGGACGCAGGGCAAGATGCCCAGGGCACTCAGGCCAACGAGAAGTCGCTCAGGATCTTGGCCGACTCGGTCGATGTGGGCGAGCGCGCCGAGGCCTATCTCCGTTTCCCATCCGGCACCCAGAGCATGCTCAAATACCGGGAGCTCCGCCTCTGGATGCGTGGGCGCGGCGAAGGCTGGGAGAACGGCGACCTCGAGGCATTCGTCAAGCTCGGCAGTGACGAGAACAACTTCTACTACTATCAGACCAACTCCCGCACCACGACATGGGAGCCCGAGGTCGTGGTTGACTTTGAGGAATGGCGTCGGCTCCGCAGCGATGTCGAGGTGCGGTGGCTCCGGGGAGAGGCTCCCAGCGGTGCGGCCGCGTGTGGGTTGGGTGACTCCACTGCATTCGTGGCCTGCGACGCGACGGGGTCCTACCTGGTCCACGTCCGCGACCCCGGAATCAACCCGCCAAACCTGGCCGCGGTGCAGGAGGTGTCGGCTGGAGTGCTGCGGGTAGGCCTCACTGGGACGACCAAGTCCGTCGAGCTCTGGGTTGACGATATCCGTCTCACGGAGCCGGTGAATGAAGTCGGCACGGCATTGGCCCTAGACGCGCGTCTGGGAGCCGCCGACGTGGGCGACGTGAGGGTTGGATTCATCCGTCGAGGCGGGCAATTCAGGCAGATAGGACAGGAGCCGACGTTTCGGACGACCAACCAGCTCGTGATCGGGTCCCGCCTGGAACTCGACCGGTTCTTGCCGCAGGCACTCGGGCTCGCGGTCCCGGTCACGGTCAATTACACCCGTGCGTCGACTTCGCTGGAGCTCCTGAGTGGGACCGATCTGCGCGGCGCGGATCTCGATGGCCTCCGCTCGCCGGATTCCTGGAATGCGA
>JABDII010000601.1 GCA_013003805.1 Gemmatimonadales bacterium | reverse complement strand
GGTGATCGCGCTGGGATTCTGCGGGGCCGGTGCCGGCTTTGCCCAGTCCCCAGCCAAGTCGAGCCGGTCCGGCTTCCGGCTGTTTGCCCGGAGCCTGGTCGAGCTGTCCGTGAACCGGGTGTCCTGTGGCATGAGCTCCGGTGGCGAGATCTGCACTGATCCTCTAGGCAGTAATACCATCGGCGGAGGACGCTGGCCCAAGGGAACGCTCAACCAGTACGTCTTCAACAGTGGCACCGAAGTCGCTGGCATCATCGGGCCGGACGGGGGACCCTGGGCCGGAGATACCGCCGGCGCCTATTTCTTCATGCTGGAGGGACTCCACGACCATGGGGTAGAGATCCGGCCGATCCACGATGCCACGAACACCGATGATCTCTCTGCCTGGCCGGCCGAAGGCCGGATCCCGTCCTCGTCCCTGTACCATCCCAGCCTGCACGACAGGATCTCCGCGTCGGACGGCGACATGTGGTGGCTCATGTGGGAAGGTGATCCCCAGGCAGGCAGTGCTAGCGGACGGCCCCATCCACTGGGAGTCCTGGTCGACACGCGAGCGCTGGCATGGAATCATCCGTCGGAGAATGAAGACATCATCTATTTGGTGAGCACTTTTTACAACATCAGCTCACTCGATCCGGCCAACTACGTCGCGGCCCCGCCTGCGCTCCAACCGATCCTGCTCGACTACGCCCAACGATTTCACGACCTCAACAATGCACATTTCGGCGTCACGTTGCCGCCCGGCGGCTACACCATCGCGCCTATGGTCGCCGGCTACTCGGCGGACATGGACGTCGCCTCGGCCGGGAGCAACTGGGCCTCGGTGCACGTTCCTCTGGCCCTGGGCACGACGTACGACGGCTCCTTCGACCGGTTTCAGGGATGGACCTTCGATCCGGCCCTCACGTCCGAGCCGTTCTTCCCGGGCTCCGGGTTCGCCGGGATCAAGTTCCTGAGAGGGCTGGGGAACCAGTACGGCATTCAACTCTACAGCAACAACGACGACGGCGGAGCGGCCCCTCATCTGACCACTGCGGCAAGACTCTTCCGGTGGTTCAGCGGAACTCCGAACCTGGACTTGGGCGATGAGCCCTGCAACAGCGGCGATCCCCTGTTGACACATATCTGCATCATCATCCACTCTCGAAACTGGGATGCGAGATTCTGGCAGTCGGCGCGGCCAACCAACCTTGCAGCCGGTGCCTCCACTTCGCTCGTCGCGGCGTATGTATTCGCCTCGCCCCGGAGCACCGGCGGCTGCCCCACCGGACCGTGCGCCGACCTTCCGCCGGGACAACAGGTAGTGGCCGACACGGCGATACACGGGAACGCCGCGTTGATGATGAACCCGGGCGTCTTCATTACGGACAGCGTCGCGGGCTATCTCGGTTTCGACGATGCCGATGGGGACGGGATCGTGACTCAGTACGAGTACCTGTTCGAGCCCCGCTCGCTTTTCGGCAAGGCACTCTTAGCCCAGGCGTTCTTCGACAACCAGTTTCTCACACCCACGAAGCCCGAGGCGCCCGACTTCTTCCTGGTCCCGGGCGACGGGAAGGTGACCGTCATGTGGCGCCCCTCGCCCAGCGAGACCACCGGCGATCCCTACTTCGAGGTGGCTAAGGACGCGACCTGGATTCCGCCGGGCGGCACCGTGCCAACCCCGAATCCGCTCTACGACCCGAACTTCCGCCAGTTCGACGTCGAGGGGTACCGGATCTACCGGGGCCGGGTGGAGGACCCGGAAGCACTCACCCTGCTGGCACAATTCGACTACGCGGGGACCACCATCTCCGACTTCGGCGGCCAGGTCTTCAACACCAGTCCTTTTGGCATCGTTCAACCGCCGGACTGCGCGCCGGAGGTGGGCATCACCACCGAGTGCCCCGTGGCGTACGATCCGATCGCGCCGGGCATCACCCGTACGGTGCATAACGACTTCAACCTGTCCGGCTGGATTAGCCAAGTGCGCTTCGGCGACCGGATCGCGCTGTCGGACGGGAGCGTGCTCGTCCTTCGGGCCGACACGGCCGAGACCCCACTGATTGGATCCTATAAGGCGGCGCTCAGCGACAACGGCGTCCCGTTCGTGTTCGTCGATTCGACGGCCCGGAACAGCTTTCGCTACTTCTATTCCGTCTCCGCATTCGACCTCAACTCGTGGCAGTCAGGCCCCAGCAGCCTCGAGTCCCCGAAGGTGCTGAAACAGGTGACGCCGTCCAACCGGGCCGTGAACTACGAGAACACGGCCACCGATCTCGTCGCCGCGCTCTACGGCCGCGGGGTGGAACTCTGCACCGACCGCGAAGGAGCGAATCCGTGTCGTGACCTTCCGGTGCCTGACATCAATCCGACCACCGGGACCTTCAGCGGCCCGATGCCCCCGGCCGATGGCTGGGGCATGGATCTCTTTGAGTTCGTTCCTGAGCTGTTTACCGGGCCGGGCAGCGCGGGCGCACGGCTCGACTCCATCCAGCTCGGCAACGGCTTCTGGGGTAACGCGCCCGACGTGTATTGGTACACCGCCACCTCGGTGACCGATCGGGTCACCTTCTCGTTGAGCCACCTCGAGAACAACCTGGAGGCGCCGCCGTATTGGCGCTCAACGTCGATGTCCAGCCCGTTTGACGGCGCGGCCATCGACCCCGGGCTGGCCAGCCGCTACGGCGGCGACGCGAACTACCACCAGCAAGCCCGGGTGAGCATGTCCACGCCCGGCTACTATCTGATGAGCGGGACCGGTCGGTCCTCGTCCTTGAACTTCAACGACGGAGTACCCAACGAAGCGCTCTGGGACGGGAGCTTCTACGACGGCCCGCGCTGGTACGATGGGGCCAACGAATCCTTCCCCAACCCAACGGGCGGGAACTGTGCGCCCAATTGCGACATGACCGTCACCGGGAACTTCAACAATGGCGGGTCGCTGGCCGGGGTGACCACCATTCACCAGCCCTACTCCTACACCACCATGAACTTCTCCTACCGGGAGTTCCAAGGTGCCGCCCAGGGCGCCCAGCGCGCGGCCGATATGCGGGTGTACTGGGGTGCGAGCGGCACGGTGGACAGCGTGGTGGACCTAACCCACAACGTCTTGGTCCAGTTCAAGGCCACGGCCGGCGGCTCGTGGGGCTTCCTCAACTTCTCAGCCCAGACCGGCTCGCCCGGGAGCGACATCGACGATCCCACCATTCTATCAATAGATGACTTCGTCTGCGTGGCGCCGTTCCACTTAGACCAGGAC
>JABDII010000583.1 GCA_013003805.1 Gemmatimonadales bacterium | reverse complement strand
CCGCGCACCGACCCCGTCGGAGGCTCAAACCCCGGCTGCCGATTCGGTCCGGGGATTCGCGAGTCTGGTCGACAGCGTGGTCCCCGCGGTTCTCGACCGGGTCGGAGTTGTGCCCGGAGTCGCTCTCGCGGTGGTCAAAGGGAACGAGACAGTCTACGCCAAGGGCTTCGGCATGGCAGACCGAGAGGCTGGTTTGTCCGCCACAGCCGAGACCGACTTCTACATTGCGTCGGTGACGAAGCCGTTCACGGCACTGGCGACGGCAATTCTGGACCATCGAGGCGAGCTGGATCTCGACGCGTCAATGGCCCGCTACTTTCCGGCCGTCGAGTTCGACCCTGAGGTGCATGCGGATAGCGTCACCCTCCGCCATCTCCTGAGCCACACGGCCGGCATACAGAACGATGCCATCGTGTTTCGGACCGCCTTCAGTGGTGAGCACACGCCGGAGGTGCTCACGAGAGTCCTGGCGTCCACGACACCCCAGCGTCGCGCACGTCGCGGCAACTTCCGTTACACCAACTTGGGGTACAACATCGCCAGCATGGTGCTCGACAAGGAAACCGGACGGCGGTGGCAAGACTTGCTGCGCGAGCTGGTCTTCGAGCCGGCCGGCCTTCAACGCACCACGGCCTACGCATCGCTTCCCCGCCGCGATGGCTGGCCCACGGCTCGGCCCTATATGGGCTTCGGCCCGAACGGACTCGAGCGGGTCTACTTGGAGAAGAAAGACAACACCATGCAGGCCGCGGGCGGACTGTATTCGACTGCCGAGGACCTCGCACGCTGGGTCATCATCCAGCTAAACGAAGGACGCATCGATGGGAAGCAAGTCTTCCCCGCGGACCTGATCCGGGAGACCCAGGCACTCGAGGCGGAAACCGAGGGGAGCTTCGGGCCGTTCGGTCGGACCGGCTACGGCCTGGGCTGGTACCACGGCACATACAAGGGCGAGCGATTGATGCACCACTTCGGCGGATTCGCCGGGGCGCACAGCCATGTGTCCTTCATGCCGGATCACGCCTTGGGCGTCGTGGTGCTGGTCAACGAGTCCTCCGCCGGCACCCGACTGGCCGGTTTCCTCGCCGGCTTGGCCTACGAATGGTGGCTGGGCAAGCCCAACATGGACTCGGTACTGACCTCGGGACTGGAGGGGCTGCTGGCGGAGAAGAGCCGGCTCGAGGAGCGGATCATCACCGGCCGCGCCAATCGTGCCAAGCGCACCTGGCAGCTGACCGCACCGCTCGACGCCTACACTGGCACCTATGTGAGCCCGCTCTATGGGACGGCCGTCGTCACGATTGAGGACCAGCGGCTGGCGGTCCGGATCGGAAACATCCACGCCGTCTCGACGCCGTTCACACAACCCAACACCATCCGAGTGGAGTTGCTGCCCGGACGGGGCCAGGTGGTGGGCTTCGAGCTGGGCGAGGACGGGAAGGCGGTCCGGGCGCGCATTGACGATCAGGCTGTCTTTGAGAGAGTGGGTGAGTAGGGAGGAGGGAGGAGACTCGTCGGCGGGGTAGGATGTCGCTGTCGTTTCAGCCAGTACGCTTCAGGTAGAACGACGTGCCGCCAACGGAATACCCCGCGTCGGAAAGGAGCGCGGATGCAAATGCATCCGCTACCGAAGTCGACCGTCTGCAGAGGAGGTGGACTGGTAAGACCACTTCGAACATGGAGTTGAATCGAAGGAATTGTTCCAAGTGGTACTGCTCGTTCCAGAACTGTTTGCGCTTGACGAGCCACCTCTTGGGGTATTCATACGGGGTAAAGACGTCATGGATGTGGACGAACGAGCCTGGAGAAAGATGAGGGTAGACGTGCTGGAACTCGAACTCGACATCGCTTCCGAATTTGTACACGTGGGATGAATCGATGAACATGAGGTCGTTCTCGTCCAGAGCCGCAAACAGGGACGGATCGATAGACTGAACCTCGTTCCGTACAACTTCGGCTACCATCCAATCGCCGCACATCTCCGACGTATCAATTCGCGCATAGGGATCTATTGTTGTGAGTGTGGTCAGGGGCTGGGACCTGTCTTCTTCCCAGTTGCACTTGCAAGCGGACGATATGATCCGCGTCGACATTCCCTGGCCAACCTCGATGATCTTCCTTGGACGATGCTCGCGAATGTGTATGTACAGAGCGATCGCGTCGAGATTCTTGAAATATGGGTTACTGTTCACAAACCCGCATTGAGTGATGACGTTCCCAGAAATTTCGGGTGCGTACTTCCGCATACTCTGCACGAGAAACTGTTCCGATTCTTCGAATCGCAGATCAATCCCGGTGCATGGTCTTGGATCGTCACTATAGTTCTTCTTGACGAGATTGGTGTTCGGTATCGTATCGTAAAAGTGATCCGCGGAGAGATGAAACCCGATCGCCTGCATCGTGGAGAATAGGCGCCGGGCGATCTGTCGCTGGACTGAGTTCTTTTCATGAAACGCCTTGTAGGCGCTTTCGCGAAGTCTTGACTTCACCATGTGTCCGCGTCCTTGTCCGGTATCCGCTTGCCGTTTCCATACCCACCTGTGGTCGTCGACGGACTGCCAGGTCGAAAGCGGAGATGTGAGCCTACGCGGGAATCAGAGTGACCGGGATGGCAGACCGGGGCCCGGAAGCGCTGAGGCCATGGGATGGCCAGTAGGGCTAGGCGCGTCTCTTCCCGCGGTGTAGGGCATGCTATGCATGTGTGTTGC
>JABDII010000343.1 GCA_013003805.1 Gemmatimonadales bacterium | reverse complement strand
CCACACCTTCCAGCACGAAGGCCAATTGGGCGCGAACCTGCGGCTGCTGGCTCGAGGGGAAGACATCGATAATTCGGTTGATCGACTCCGCCGACGAGTTGGTATGCAGCGTCGCGAGGGCCAGATGGCCCGTCTCGGCAATGGTCAGTGCAGCCGAGATGGTTTCGAGGTCCCGCATCTCACCAACCAGAATGATATCAGGATCTTCCCGCAACGCATACTTGAGTGCGTTGGCGAAGCTCTTGGTGTCGGTCCCGACTTCGCGCTGGTTCACCAAACACGACTGGTGGCGGTGAATGAACTCGATCGGATCCTCTACCGTGATGATATGCCCCTTCCGCTCCCGGTTGATCTTGTCGATCATCGCCGCCAGGGTGGTGGATTTCCCCGATCCCGTCGGCCCGGTGACCAACACGAGCCCGCGGGGCCGTTCCGATAGCTTGGCGATCACGGGCGGCAGGCCAAGCTCTTCGAATGATTTGACCTGGAAGGGGATCATTCGGATCACCATGCCGACGCAACCGCGTTGCTTGAAGCAATTGCCGCGGAAGCGGGCCAGATTCTGGATACCAAACGAGAAATCGAGTTCGTCCTCGGTCTCGAAGCGCTTCTTCTGATTCTCGGTGAGCACGGAGTAGGCCAAATGGAGCGTATCCTTGGCGGTCATCACCTCGGTGAACGAGGCGTTCACGATGTCGCCGTCAATGCGCAATTTGGGACACTCGCCTACCGTGACATGGAGGTCGGACGCTTCCTTCTCGATCATCTCCTCGAGTAGTGTCCGCAGATTGATGCTCATTCGGCTGTCTCCTTCACTACCTCTTCGAGAGTAGTAACACCTTGGGTGATTTTCTCCATGCCGTCCATACGGAGAGTCAACATGCCTTCAGCCACTGCCTGCTGTTTCAAGTCTGCGGCCGAATCGCCACGCAGGATCATGCGCCGGAGTTCCGGCGAGAGCGCCATGACCTCGTAGAGGCCCGCCCGGCCACGATAGCCCGTCCCGATACACGTCTCACATCCCGTGCCCCTCAAGAACGCGATCGACGCCGCATCCTCCTCCCGGAGGTTGAGCGGCGCGAGCTCTTCGTCAGTGTATTGGACCTCGTCACGACAATCCTTACAGATACGCCGTACCAGCCGCTGCGCCACAACCAGGTTGACAGCGCTCGCCACGTTGAACGGCTCAATGCCCATGTCGATCATACGCGTAATGGTACTCGCCGCATCGTTGGTGTGGAGCGTGGAGAGCACCAGGTGCCCCGTGAGAGCCGCCTTGATGGCGATGCTGCCGGTTTCGAGGTCCCGGATCTCACCGATCATGATGATGTTCGGGTCCTGACGAAGGAAGGCCCGGAGCGCTGCGGCAAAGGTGAGGCCGATTTCGGTCCGCACCAGGACCTGGTTGATCCCCATCAGGTTGTATTCGACCGGGTCCTCGGCCGTCATAATGTTGACTTCGGAGTTGTTGATCTTCGAGAGGGCCGAATACAGGGTAGTCGTTTTACCGGATCCGGTCGGGCCCGTGACCAACACCATCCCATACGGATTGGCGATGGCCGACATCAGATCTCGCTCGGCTTTCGGGGCGAACCCAAACGTGCTGAGATCGAGCGTCAGGTTCCCCTTGTCGAGAATACGGAGCACGATCTTCTCCCCGAAGAGCACGGGGAGCGTCGAGACGCGGAAGTCGATCAGCCGCCGGCCGAATTTGAGCTTGAGGCGCCCGTCCTGGGGGACTCGGCGCTCGGCGATGTTGAGCTGGGACAGAATCTTGACGCGGGACGTGAGCGCGGCCTTCATGCGCACCGGCGGCTTCATGACCTCGAGCAGGGCACCATCGATTCGGTACCGCACCCGGATCTCGTGCTCGAAAGGCTCGATGTGGATGTCGCTCGCGCCCCGCTTGACCGCATCGATCAGGAGTCCATTAATCAGCTTGACGACCGGCGCATCATCGATCTGTGCCTGGGTGGCGACCTCTTCCTCCGCTTCCTCCACCACCTCCACATTCTCAGATTCCAGGTCCTGAAGGATCTCTTGGAGCTGTTGGGCGGAGGACTCGTAGTGCCGCTCGATGAGCTTCCGGAGCACCTGCTCTCCCGCAAGGACGGGAAACAGATCGTAGCGGGTGATGAACTTGAGATCGTCGACCAGGCCGATGTTGGTGGGATCGGCCATGGCCACGGTGAGGGTGCGGCCCTCCCGTTTAAGTGGCAGCACTACTTGTTTCGTCGCGATATCAGCGGGGATCAGCTTGAGTACGGTCGGTTCCACCTCGAACCGGGTGAGGTCGACGGCCGGCATCCGATACAGTCGGGCCAGGAGCTTCGTGACCTCGTTCTCCTCCACCAGGCCGAGCCGGACGACCACATAACCCAGGCGCTGGCCGGAGGTTTTTTGTTCGGCCATGGCCTTCACCAGCTGCTCCCGGGAGAGTAGTCCCTCCTGAAGCAGATACTGTCCGAGCTGGTCGCGATCGGTTGCGGCAGTGGTCATCGGCGCACGGGTTTCGAGTTCCGTTGTGAAGGTCTGAGGGCCAGGAAGATCCCAGCCCTCGGGCCATCCTCAAGCTGCTCGGATGGATAGACGCGTCTGAAGCGACCGGAGCCAGGATCGTGCCAGCAGCAGACGAGGGTTTCTGGGCCTTCCGATCCAGCCAGGGTAAGCCGTGCACTTCCAACCCATTAGGGTACGCGCACCTGACCGCGCAAACGGGCCAGCACCCGAGGTCCGATCCCACGCACCTGACCTAGTGCTGCGAGGGTCGCAAACGGGCCATGCAGTTCGCGATACGCCACAATCGCGCGCGCCTTGGCCGGCCCAATGCCCGGCAAAGCCTCGAGTTCCGAGGCGCTCGCCCGGTTGAGCGGAACCGCCGCGCTCGGGCCTGTTGGGGACTCCGCTTCGGAAGGAGCTGGCCCGGGCCCGGCGGCGCGCGGCGGAGCCGAGAAGCTCAGGTGGGGCTCGATCCGGGCCAGGAGTGAGGGGCCAATCCCCGGCACTCGATCCAGCCCCGAGAGGTCGCGAAATGGGCCCCGGCCCGAGCGATCTTCCACGATTCGCTTGGCAAGGACGGGGCCGATCCGGGGGAGCCGGGCGAAATCCAAGGCCGTCGCGCGATCAGCGTCGATACGCTCATCCGGGGCCAGGGGCCGGGCGGCCCGTTCGACCAGGGCACGCTGCGCCTGTAAGGCTCCGGTCGGAGCCGCTGGGAGGAGGCTGATTGCTCCTGGGGCCTCCTCGGGCCGGCTGAGCGTCAGTCGGGCCAGGTGACCCAGCACCGCCAAACCGAGCAGTATGACGACCAGCCGACGCTCGGAGAGAGCCATGAAAACAGGATACCGCCGTCCCAGCAGGACGGCGGTATCATTTCCTCGCGGCACGGGAGAGGAAGCGCGCGTGGCGTCCCCCTACCCCTGTGCCGATGCCACATGCACATTGGGTGGGCATGGCAGACTTTGTTGAACTGCTGCGGGCCGCGCTGCGCGGTCGCTACTCGATCGGACGCAAGCTTGGCGAGGGCGGCATGGCTGTCGTCTTTCGTGCGAAGGACGAGCGGCATGACCGGAGCGTCGCGCTCAAGGTGCTCCGGCCGGACCTGGCCTCCGAGATCGGCGCGGAGCGATTCTTGAGGGAGATCAAGATCGCGGCCAAGCTGACCCACCCGCACATCCTCTCCCTCTATGACTCCGGCGAGGCCGACGGCTTCCTGTTCTACGTGATGCCCACCATGGAGGGACGGT
>JABDII010000567.1 GCA_013003805.1 Gemmatimonadales bacterium | reverse complement strand
GACCCGGGGCACCCTGCATCTCAATGTGGAGAAGACCGATTCGAGTGTCATCGAAGCCGCGGCGTCCGGTGCCGCTACGGGAGTGCAGCTGGCGCTCAACGTGGCGGGGATGCTGCTCGCCTTCATCGCGCTCGTCGCTCTGCTCGATTTCATGCTCGGGTGGGTCGGCGGGTTCATGGGACAGCCCGAATGGAGCGTCCAGTACTTGCTCGGACGCGTGATGCAGCCGCTCGTATGGCTCATGGGCGTCCCGTGGGCCGATGCTTCCACCGTGGGGGGATTGGTCGGGATCAAGATCGGGCTCAATGAGTTCTTCGCCTACATCCAGTTTGCCGGCGACCTGACGACCAGCGCCCTCAGGCCCCGGAGCATCATCATTACCACCTACGCCCTTCTCGGCTTCGCCAACTTCGCCTCCATCGCCATTCAGATTGGCGGAATCGGTGGCCTCGCACCCGAACGCCGGAGCGAGATCGCTGGCCTCGGCCTCCGCGCCATGATAGGCGGGAATCTGGCCGCCTTCATGTCGGCCTCCCTCGCCGGGATGTTGGTCTGATGATGACGAACGGACCCAACCCGGCCAGCGCTGCAGAGGTCATCCGCGCCCGACTCGCCGGCCGCACACCGCAGGTTGCCATCGTGCTCGGCTCGGGCTTGGGCCCGCTGGCGGATCGCATCGAAGACGCCGTCCGGATGCCCTACCAGGAGATACCAGGGTTCGAGCTGCCCAAGGTCGAAGGACACAAGGGCGAACTCGTTGCCGGAACGCTCGCCGGGAAGAACGTGATCGCGCAGAGCGGCCGCTTTCATTTGTATGAGGGCCACAGCGCCGACACTGCCGCGTTGCCCGTCCGGGCGTTCGCCGAGTTGGGTGTCGATACACTCATCGTGACCAACGCGGCGGGTGGAATTCGCCGAACGTTCCGGCCCGGCACCCTCATGCTCATTGCGGACCAGCTCAACCTAACCTTTCGCAATCCGCTGTTTGGGCCGGTGCGGCCGGGAGAGCAGCGGTTCCCCGACATGTCGGCGAGCTACGATCCGGAGCTTCGCGCGCTGGCACGTACGGTCGGGCGACGGCAAGGCATGAGCTTGGCGGAGGGCGTGTATGCCGGGCTCATTGGGCCGAGCTACGAGACGCCGGCAGAGGTCCGGATGCTCGAGCGGCTCGGCGCCGATGCGGTGGGGATGTCGACGGTGCTCGAGGTCGTTGCCGCCCGGGCGAACGGAATTCGCTGCCTAGGGATCTCGACCATCACCAATCTCGCGGCGGGGATTTCGACCGCCGCGCTGAGTCACGAAGAAGTTATGGAAACGGCGGCCCAGGTCGGGCGCGAGTTGGGAGATTTGGTGGAGGGGCTGGTCGGCGCGCTCTGATGCGCGCCTCACAGTTCGTCCGGGATATCTCCCGTCGGTCGTGTGGCAACGAAATGACTGAGGGGGCCGCTGCCGCTTCCGAGCCCTGGCGCCGCCTGGATCGCGCGGGTGACAAAATCGATGGCGCGCGCTACCGCAGTCTGGACATCCTCCTCGAGTGCCAAGCATGCGGTGATCGCGGCCGAGAGCGTGCAGCCGGAGCCGTGGGTCGACGTTGTGGCGATCCGCCGGTGTGGAAACCGTCGAACACCGGCCGGCAGCACCAGGACATCGACCAAGTCTTCGCCCGGTTGATGTCCGGCCTTGATCAGGGCGGCCTTGGCGCCGAGTTCCAGCAGGCGCGACCCAGCACCCACCATGTCGTCGACCGACCGCACCGATATGTCCGTCAGGATCTGAGCCTCGTGGAGATTGGGCGTCACCACCGCGGCGAGGGGAACGAGTTGTTCGCGGATGACCGATTCCGCTTCCGCGTCGAGGAGACGGTCCCCGGATGTCGCAACCATGACCGGATCGAGGACGTACGAGCTCCAGGCATGCTTCTCGATGGCCTGGGCGACTTGATGCGCCAGGTCGGCCGTGGCCAACATCCCGGTCTTGAGCGCCGCGGGCGGCAGATCTTCCGCCAGCGCATTCAGTTGATCGGAAACAATCGCCGGGGGGATGGGATGCACGGCGCTCACTCCGCGAGTGTTCTGCGCGGTCACGGCCACGACCACCGACGTGCCGTACACACCGAACTGATGGAACGTCTTGAGGTCAGCCTGAATGCCGGCCCCGCCTCCTGAATCGGATCCGGCAATGGTGAGCGCGATTCTCATGCGGGCAATGTGTCAGAGGTCATGTCTGGATCCTTCACGTCACTGATTCGCGACCTCCACCGAAGACGAGGCCGCGAGCGCCGCGGCCTCACCTTCATCGAGGGCGTCCGGCTCGTCGAAGAGGCTCTGGCGTCCGGGATCGAGTTCCGTGGCGCGGCGTTGTCGCCGGCCCTGGAAGCTACCCCTCGAGGGTCCGCGCTCAAGGCCGCTTTCACCGCCGCTGGTATCCCGTTGGTGGAACTGTCCGACCGCGACCTCGCCGATGTGGCGGATACCGAGCATCCCCAAGGCGTCCTCGCCGTCATCAAGCTGAAACACTGGTCGCTGGATGACGTGCATGCCGAACCTGGGCGCCCCGTCTTGGTGCTCGACCGGGTGCAGGATCCAGGCAACGTCGGCACGATGGTGCGCACGGCGTTCGCCCTGGGAGCCGCCGGCGTGATTGCGCTCAAGGGAACGGCCGAGTTCACTGCGCCAAAGGTGCTCCGGGGGAGCATGGGGGCCCTGTTCCAGCTCCCGGCGGTTCGGTCTGATATTGAGGCGTTCTTCGGCTGGCACCGGGCATCGGGTGCGGCGTTGTGGTTGGCCGAGGTCCACGGCGAGCCGGTCAGTGGCATAAAGGCTGCTGGCGCCATCAACATCGTGATTGGGAATGAGGGCGCCGGTCTCGATCCGGCCCTGGGAACCGTTCCCCATCGTCGAGTGGCCATCCCCCTCCTCGGGCCCGCCGACTCGCTCAATGCGGCCGTGACAGCGGGAATCCTCCTCTACGAGGTAAGCCGTGGACCTTGAACTGCTCGAGTCCCAAGGCTTCTTGATGATATTCGCGGCGGTGCTGGGTGCGATCGTCGGAAGTTTCCTGAATGTGTGCATCTTGCGGTGGCCCGCCGATCAGTCCGTCATCGCCCCCCGCTCTCGGTGTCCTGGCTGTGGGCAGCCGATCGCCTGGTTCGACAACATTCCCGTGCTCTCATGGCTGCTGCTCCGGGCCCGCTGCCGGTACTGCAAGACTAAGGTCTCCATCCAATACCCACTGGTTGAGCTTATCGCCGCGGGTCTTTGGGCCTACATGGCATACCGGGGCGGGCTCACGCTCGAGGCATTTCGCGGCGCTATCTTCGGCACGATCCTCCTCGGGATCGCCATGACGGACGCGCGGGAATACATCATCCCGGATGAGTTCACGTTGGGCGGTCTCGTGATCGGGTTGCTGTTCGCGGTTGCCGGTGGCTGGGTGGGGCTGGGTAACGCGGCGCTCGGTGCGGGCATTGGCTTCGGTCTCCTGTGGCTCGTCGGCTACGTGGGCACGCTCGTCCTCAAAGAAGACGCGATGGGCGGCGGCGACATCAAGATGATGGCGATGGTCGGGGCGTTCCTGGGCTGGCAGGGCGTGTTGCTGACCATCTTCCTCGGCGCACTGCTCGGAACCCTCATCTTCGTGCCGCTGACCCTCCTCGGCCAGAAGAAGCTCGTGCCGTTTGGAATCTTCCTCGCGATCGGGGCGGCCGCCACCTATCTCGTGGGATCGGAGATCATCGAGTGGTACCGACGATACTTGACCGCGTGATGCCGATCCGAGCGGTGTGGGCCCTCCTCCTCATGGCACTCGGATGTCGGGGCGAGCCCGTGCGCGCCCCAGAGCCAAGCGATATCCAGCGTCTGGTCGACAGCCTGGCCCCGCTGGTGGAACAAGCAGTGGGCCTACCCTTCAAGGAGCCGCCGGTCTCCGGTCTCAGAAGCCGAGAAGACGTCCGGGCCTATGTGATCGCCAAGCTCAACCAGGAGCTTCCTCCGGAAAAGCTGGAACGGGTCGAGACGGCGTATCGTTTGTTCGGCTTGGTGCCCGACACGCTCGAGCTCGGGCCGCTCATCACCGACCTCCTCTCTCAACAAGTCGTCGGGTTCTTCGACCCCGATTCCGCGATGCTCTTCGTGGTGGAGGGGAGTGATCCGCTGCAGGTCCAGCTGGTTGTGGCGCATGAGTTGGTGCACGCTCTCCAGGGCCAGTACATGCCACTGGCCTCTTTGCTCAAGTCTCGTGGCGACAACGACTGGAGTACGGCTCTCCAGTCCATGCTCGAGGGCCAGGCGAACTTTGCATCCCTCGGGTTGTTGGCCGGTGAGGAAACGGTTCGGACCCCTGCCTTCTGGGATGAGGTGCGCCGCTTGAGCCAGACCGCTGAAAGCTCACTGCCGCCTGGCTTACCGCTGATCCTCAAGGAATGGCTGCTCTTTCCCTATCTGGGTGGCGGGGAATGGATGCGATGGTGGGAAACCTCGCCCTTGGCTGACTCCGTCCCGTACGGTCCGCGGATGCCGATCTCGACCGAGCAAATTCTGCACCCCTCGCGATACGAGCGTGGGGACGTCCCCCTGCCGGTGGTGTTCACCGATTCAACTTCTGCCGTCGCGTACGAAGACAATCTCGGAGAACTGGAGATCCGAATCCTCTTGGCTTCCCTCACCGGGCAGGACCTCCTCGAGTCGGCCTTGCCGCTCGGTTGGGGAGGAGATCGCTATCGGCTCTACCAGGACCCTGCTGGGCCAGCGTTGGTCTGGTATAGCGCCTGGGATACACCGCGTGCCGCCCAACGATTCCAGAGTTCCGTTACCGACCCGCTCGCCAGGACGGCCCGACCAGGCTACCTGAGCCGAGTTGACGCGGTATCCTTGGACGGGCGGAGTGGAGTGCGTGTGGTGATTGCGCCGGAGGCGTGGAGTGCATGGAGCGACCTCCCTGCTGCAGAGATGAGCCCCGACTAATCACCGTTCGGTCAATTCCATTTGGTACGTTGCCGCGCCGGTTTCTGAGGAGGGCGTGACAACAACCCGCGCCGTTCCTTCTGAGCCTCGGCGAGCGTCTTCGAGGAGACGGAGGCGATCTCCAGGACCGTCCCGAGAAACGAAAGGCCACAGACGATCTCCGTGTCGGTGAGTGACCGGCTTACCGCCATGGTGGCCTCGGGTCCATTGGGAATGGCATCGGCCAAGCGGCTGGCGACACGCGCCCCCGCCTGGGCTTGGCTCTCGAAGTCGAGGGTGCCGTCGGTTGGGTCGGGCCGCATCGCCTGTGCTCCTGAATGGGGTGAACGTCAGGATGGTTCGGTCCATCGAGTGTCGTCCTTCCGGCGGGAACGAGGTAATCCTTCCGACGAGCCGTGGACCGAAAATGAAACCGCGAGCCAAACGGGCCTCGCGGTTCTATGGGTCTCAGGATGGTCGGCTCTTACGACCCACCAGCCTTCTTGATCCGGACTGTGATGTCCTGACTTCGAATGACGATCTCGTCTTCGTTCCGCGTCACGGTGATCGGCCCGCCGGTCACCTGCACGATCGCATCGCCAATGGTTCCGGAGAAGCGGGGCTCGTCCGAGTCGGCTCGTAGTTCAAGGTCACGGTCGGCTCTCAGTCTCAGTGCGCGGGCAAGACCTCGAGCCTCTCGCAAGGCACGTCTCGCCAGTGCGGCCGACGAGTCGGCCACGACCTGGGCGCGGCGTTCCACCCCGTTCCGCTCCAACCGGAGGCTCACCGTGTCACCCGGCTCGATGGCGCCGAACAGCCGCCCGCCCTCCTCGGTTGTGAGCGATACGTCGTTGACGTGGGTCATGATGTCGCCCCGCCGGACGCCTGCGGCGTAGGCCGGGCTTTTCCGCGTCACCTGTTGAATGGTCGGCGGTTCCTGGAAGTTCCAGATCACCGCGTCACCATCATGCTGCATGGAACAGTCGGAGCACCGCAGGCTGAAGCCGAGCCGCGCCCGGGGTGAAGGCGGTGGGGGTGGCGCCGGCACGCCGACGCCGGCGGCAGCCCGCGGGGGCCGAGGAGCGCGAGCAGGCCGGGGTGCTCGGGCT
>JABDII010000561.1 GCA_013003805.1 Gemmatimonadales bacterium | reverse complement strand
CGTCCCGAGCAAACGCACTGGGTGCTGTGGGCCGACCACTTTCGCGAGATGGGTGGATTCCTCTGGAACGCGACAGAGCTGGAGCCAGAATTCACCGGTGGTCCAAACGGCTTGCCCATTGAGCTTGACCTGGCTCGAAATGAGGCCGGGTCGTACTCCTTCGAGGCCGAGGCGCTGGGGTTCGATGGCCCCTGGATGCGCGTACGCATACGCACTCCGACGGCCTGTGTCGCGCCCGACTCGCTGATTCGGGAGATGACGGCCTGGCTCAGATACCTGACCGATACCGGCCGGCCGGCCGTGTGGTACGCGACCCGCGGCTGCTGAGCAGGATAGGCTGGGTGACCACGCTCGCGGCCAGCAGCGGATTGCTCGAGATGCGCCTCCGGCGATCGCGCCCGGCCCCCGTCACTGCGCCCCCGCCCCGGCCAGAGTCACTTTAGGACTGAACGCAGCAGCCCGATTGCTGCGGCGACATCCTCCTCGCTGAATACCAGCGGCGGTCGGAAGCGCAGCGAACGCGGGCCGCACGTCAGTGTCGCCAGGCCGGCATCCCAACAGCGCTGCCGCAGACTGTCTCGGCTCGCTCCGTCCGGCAGATCGAAGGCCAGGAGCAAGCCGCGACTTCGCACGTTGCGAACGACGGGAAAGTCCGCCTGCACCGCCTCCAAGCCCTGCTTGAATACCCCGCCTACCACGGCTGCGTTCTCGACCAGGCCATCTTCCCGCATGATCTGCAGATACCGGGCGCAGCGGACCATGTCCACCAGATTCCCACCCCAGGTGGAATTGATCCGAGAGGAAACGTGGAACACGTTGTACTCGATCTCGTCAATGCGGTTCGTGCTCATGACACCGCAGACCTGAGTCTTCTTGCCGAACGCGACGAGATCGGGTACCACCCCGAGTTGCTGGAATGCCCACATCGTGCCCGTCACACCCATTCCCGTCTGAACCTCATCGAAAATGAGGAGCGCATCGCGCTCGTCCGCGATCTCGCGCAGGCGCTGAAGAAACTCAGGCCGGAAGTGATTGTCGCCGCCCTCGCCCTGGATCGGCTCAATCAGGATGCCGGCTATCCCGGTCGGGTTGCGCGCAAACGCCTCGTCGATCTCGCCAAGTGCTTGTTCTTCAGCGGCCCGTACCGTCGCATCCTCAACGGGAAATTGCAGTTTGGGATTGGAGATACGAGGCCAATCGAACTTGGGGAAGTCGGCAGTCTTAACCGGCTCGGTATTCGTCACCGATAATGTGTAGCCGCTTCGCCCATGGAACGCCTCGCGGAAATGCAGGATTGTATCGCCGCCACCTTCGATGCCGCGTGCCCGATTGTGTTGCACTTTCCAATCGAACGCTGCCTTCATGGCGTTCTCAACGGCCAGCGCGCCGCCCGCGATAAAGAACAGGTAACGGAATTCCGGAGGAACCGCGATGTCGCGGAACGTCTTGACGAAGCCGGCAAACTCCCGGCTATAGACGTCACTATTGGCCGGCTTACTAAGCGCCGCTGCCATGAGCGACGACCTGAACGCCTCGTCATTCATCTTGGGATGGTTGTGCCCGATCGGCAAAGACGCAAAGTATGAGTAACAGTCCAGGTACTCCTTGCCGGTCAGCGCATCGACCATCACCGATCCATGCGAGCGCTCCAGATCGATGACAATGTGAAATCCGTCGACCAGGATGTTGCTTTGCAGCGTGGGGAACACCTGGTCGGTGGGAACGGATATCTTCGCCATGTTGCCTCCCCACAACGTCAGTAGATTCGAGGGCCAATTGCACCGTCACGATGCCGCGCGGCACTATTCCAGCACAATTCGCTGGTCGCGTGTGATGTCAGTATGTATAGGCGCGGACGAGTCTGCCCCGTCAGTTGGGTGGTGCGAAGATCCCCGGGCGGGCATTCTTGGGGAGCAACCTGCTCAGCGTGACCTGCCCAAGCTCGATGAGCACGCAGTCTGATATGCGTAGACATGCTCCGGCATCTCTGCTCATCATCACTCCTGGTGGAGGTCCTCGAAATCTAATGATTCTAACTGCGGTGAGCGACGTGCTGTTCCTTCAGATACTTGACCGATGCAGGCCGGTCGGCCGCTTGATGAGTGACCCGCGGCCGTTGAAGAGGCGGACGGGTTGACCATGCGGATGCTCCGCTACCTGTGGGCGGCGCCCACTACCGTCATCGGAGTGCTGCTCGTGCCGCTTGCCCTTGTCAGCGGGGGAAGGGTGACGGTGGTCGACGGTGTGCTCGAGGCCTGCGGCGGGTTGCTCGACGGGCTCCTCCGGCGATGCACCCTGGTTCGGGGCGGGGTGTCGGCCCTGACCCTGGGTCACGTGGTCCTGGCCCGGGACTCTCAATGCGCTGAGCGAACTCGCAAACACGAGCGGGTCCACGTGCGTCAGTACGAACAATGGGGCCCGATCTTCCTGCCCGCGTACCTGGCGGCGAGCCTATGGGCCTTGGTTTTCCACGGGAACTTTTACCGGAATAACTGGTTTGAACGGGTAGCTCAACGAGCGTGCAGCCCTTCAGGGTCCATTGCGCGAGTAGACGGAGTTGCTGATAGTCCTACCAGGAACCCAATCACCACCGCGGCGGCAGCGAAAGCCGCGCGGGCGATCGATAGGAGTGAAGAAGATATGGCACTGGCAACCTTTGGCGCGGGGTGTTTCTGGGGGGTCGAGGCGGCGTTCCGTCAGGTCGAGGGCGTCACCGACGCGACCGCCGGCTACCTGGGTGGTCATCTCGAGAACCCGACCTATCAGGATGTGTGCAGCGGCAGGACGGGTCATGCAGAGGTCGTACAGGTCGACTTCGATCCGGCAACCGTGTCATATCAAGAGTTGCTCGATGTCTTCTGGCGGAGCCACGACCCCACCACACTCAACCGCCAGGGCCCAGACGTGGGGACCCAGTATCGCTCGGCCATCTTCTACCACACCCCGGAACAGGCGGAGCTTGCCGCTGCCTCTAAACAGGCGCTGGCGGAGAGCGGACGGGTCTCGAGCCCGGTCGTTACGGAGATCACCCCGGCTTCGACCTTCTATCGGGCGGAGGACTACCATCAGCGCTACCTCGAGAAGCGAGGCCTGGCCAGTTGTTCCATACCGCCGCGGAGTCCCTGAGCCGGAACATGGAATTCCGCCCCGATGAGGCCCTCCTCGCCCTAGCGAGGACGCCGTCGGTGCTCGAGGCGCTGGTCGGGAGCCTGCCAGAGACCTGGGTCCACGCCACCGAGGGCGGGGACTCCTGGAGCCCTTACACCATCGTCGGGCATCTGATCCACGGTGAAAAGACCGATTGGGTCCCCCGCGCTCGCCTCATCCTGTCTGCTCCCGGGGGGGAACCACCCATTTTCGATCCCTTCGATCGGTTCGCCCAGTTCAGCTGGGCCCCGAGACCACTCGGCGAACTGCTCCTCGAATTCGCCGAGCTCAGACGGGACAACCTGGCAACCGTGAAGGGATGGTCTCTCGGACCGGACCAGCTCGCGTTGCCTGGCCGCCACCCTGACCTAGGTTTGGTCACCCTGGGCCAACTCCTGGCCACCTGGATGGTGCACGATCAAAGCCATATCCGGCAGATCGCCCGCGTCCTGGCGAAGCTATATGCCGACGGGGTCGGGCCCTGGGGCGCCTACCTCCCGGTGCTGGCTGAGCCCCGGTAGGCCTCGAGGGTGGCGGGGCCAGGTGAAAAGAATTGCATAGGGCCACATCCGGCGTTCCGCGGCCAGACGCCCCAATCGGCCCGGGTCTGGTGCGGGGATGCCCGTTTCCCTAGGTTCCCGGGTTACGAGGTGAGGTTTTGGCAGGGAGGGGCTCACTCGAACTCAGCACGGGAAGGGTTTATGACGACCAAACTCGACAAGACGATCAAGCGTGAAATCGCCATCGGGGACCAGCTGTATACCGTTCAGATATCCCCGGCGGGCCTCAAGATCACCCCCAAGGGAGGGCGCAAGGGGCCGGAGTGGTCCTGGAACCGCCTGCTCCAGGGGGACATGTCGGGGATGGCGTAGCACTGGGATGGGGCCCGCTGCCTTCCCGGGGCGGGCCATGACGGTGCCGGACCCCCTCCACCCACGCCGTGCCATGACACACGGGCAGAATCCGGAACGGGCCTTCCGTTGGATCGTGGGGATCTTGGAGGATCGGGCGATCCCTTTCCTGCTTGTCGGCGGTCTCGCGGCTCGAGCTCATGGCGCGAGCCGAGACCTAGCCGATATCGACTTCTACATTCCAGGTGAGCGCTTCCCCGACATCGTTGCGGCGGCTTCCGAGTATGTGACCGCCGGCCCCGAGCACGTCGTAAGCGAGCATTGGGACATCACCTTCATGAAGCTCGAGTACGCCGGCCAGCCTATAGAGGTGGGAGCCGCCGACCACGTGCGCATCTTCAGTCGCCCGGAGGGCAAATGGGTTCCCGAGCGGGTGGATCTGGAGGACGCTGACGTGAAAGAGGTCTTTGGCCTCCCGGTGCCGGTCATGACTCGGGAGAGACTCCTCGCCTACAAACAGCGCCTTCAGCGGCCGGTAGACCTGGCGGACATTCGGGAACTCGAGGCGTGAGCGTCAGCGACTCCTTTCGTGAGTTTGCCCTTGAGCAACTCGGGCGAGTTAGTCGCGTCACCGCGCGGAGGATGTTCGGTGGGGTCGGGATCTACGCTGGGGGGCTCTTCTTCGCGGTGATGGACAACAACCGGCTGTATTTCAAGGTCGACGACTCCAACCGGCCGGATTTCGAGGCCGCCGGAATGGGACCCTTCCGGCCGTTCGGCGCAGACGGGGCCGCGATGCAGTACTACGAGGTCCCGCCGGATCTCCTGGAAGACCTCGACACGCTGGGCCACTGGGTCGCGAAGGCGGTCGCTGTTGCGAAGAACAAGCGGGCCAGGAAGAAGAAATAGCACCCGCCATGAATACGACACTCGCGCCTCGAGACATTCGTTTCGACGTTGACGGACGCCACGAGGTGTCCGGCTTGGTGGTACGCCCCGCCGACGCGCGAGTGCTCTATGTGCTGGGACACGGCGCAGGCGCTGGAATGCGACACCCCTTCCTGGAAGTGATGGCGCGGGTCCTTGCAGCCCGTGGCGTTGCGACCTTCCGCTATCAGTTTCCCTATATGGAACGAGGCAGTCGCCGGCCCGACCATCGGGCGACATTGCTGTCCACGGTGCGCGCCGCGATCGTGACGGCCGTCCGAACCGTACCCGGCCTTCCACTCGTTGCGGGAGGGAAGTCGATGGGCGGGCGGATGACCTCGCTGGCGCTGTCCGAGACGCCGATGGCGGAGGTGGCCGGTCTCGTGTTCCTGGGGTTTCCGCTCCATCAACCGGGCAAGCCGTCCGCCGACCGGGGAACCCACTTGGCTCACGTATCCGTCCCCATGCTCTTTCTCCAGGGTACCCGCGACACCCTGGCCGATCTCAGCGTGCTCGAGCAGGTCTGCCGGTCCCTGGGCGATCGCGCCACGCTGCATGTCGTTGAGGGCGCGGATCATTCGTTCCACGTGCTCAAGCGCTCCGGACGGCGCGATGACGAGGTGCTGGAGGAATTGGGTGACGTTATGACGGGATGGGTTCGCACTCGGTTGGATTTCGCCCGGTGAAAACGAGGGCCGTCGTAGGGCTCGTTGCCGGAGTGGTGGTACTCGGAGCAGTCGGTTTCGGGGTCACAGGTGTCGCCTATCTGCCGGTCTCGATCGCTCTGGGCCCCTGTCTCATGGATTGGACGAGCCCCTCGTCCTACAAGTCACGAGCAAGCCCTTTGGGGTCGACCACGTTCTCGATCGGCTCGACTGGGACGGGTCGGGTCTGCTACGGGCGGCCGTCCGCGCGTGGTCGTACCGTGTTCGGCGGGATCGTGGCTTACGACCAGCCCTGGCGCACCGGGGCGAACGAACCCACCCGGATCTACAGCAACACCGACTTTATCATGGCGGACATACCGGTGCCGGCGGGCCGATATGCCCTCTACACGGTTCCGGGCCCGGAGGAGTGGGAGATCCGGCTCAGCCGCTCCATCCTTCACTGGGGGAATGATCTGTCCGCTTCGGTCCAGGCGCGGGAGATTGGCCGGGCGACCTTACCGATCGATTCGACCGACACGTATGTGGAGACCTTCACCGTCCGTCCCGAGGAAGGCGACGATGGAGAGATCATGCTCGTGTTGGAATGGGAGTCGACCAAGGTGCAGATTCCAATCAGACAGGCTCGGGACTTACCATAGTGACTGCCGCACCCCACCTCGCAGGCGTCAGGAAGGTGAGGATGCTCATGAGAACCGTAAGCTCATCGAGGTGTCCAAGGATGACGGCGCGAGCTGGCGGTCCACGTTTGATGCCGTCTACCGGAGAAAGGGGTTGTCCATGATTGGCCAGAGGGCTTGCCGACGGGGCTTTGTTTGGGTCGGGCTGGTCGGCTGCGCCGTGGTCGCCTGCGACCGACCCCAGGGTGACGCCGCTCCTGGGAGCGAAGGACCTGCCCTCGTGGCCTCGTTCCCCGCTGCCGCTCAGGCGCGAATTGCGGCGGACGATCGGCTGAGCCAGATGCTCCACGATTTCCAGAGTCACCTCGATCAAGTCAGGGACGACCTGGCAGGCTCCGGCGTGCAACTCTACGAATGGTACTCCCCCGAGCTCCGACTCCAGGAAGGGTCGACGACGATCGCGTTTGACACGCCGGCCGAGAGCATTCAAGTGACCTACTATTTCATCGAGCCTGGTCGCATACCCTGCGTGCTTCGCGGTGTACGCACCGACAAAGAACTCCTGAGTACCGCGGAAGAGTGCTTTGGGCTCGACATGAATCGACAGTAATCCTTCGGTGCGACACCAATCCACATCTCTCCACTCCCGACTTCAACTGGAGAACCATCGCATGTTGCTCATGTCGAGTGCCATCCTCGTGGGCGCACTTCAGGGCCAGGCGGCCCAGGCCCAGGTCCACATCCGCCCCGCAGAGGTTCGACTCGCCGTTGATGCCGAGCGGCAACTCCGAGTCGACGTGACCGATTCGCTCGGCCGGCGTATGGCGCCAGGCAGCGTGCGATGGTTCTCGCTCAATACCGAAATCGTGTCGGTAGACTCAACCGGCATCGTCCGGGCCCTCCGGCCGGGCGCAGCACGGATCGCCGCCCATGTAGGCGATGCTCCTATGGCCATGGCCACTGTCACCGTCCCCGAGCTTCCGCCTGCCCGTCTCGAACTCGGCGCAGACGGTGGAACGAGAATCAGAGTCGGTTCGAGTGCGGCCCTTCGCGTGGCGCCCATCACGCGGCTTGGCGACACGGTCGACGTTCCGGTCACCTACCGAAGCGAGCGGCCGGAGGTAGCCTCGGTGGACATGGGTGGGCGGGTATATGCCAGGCGGTCCGGTCGGGCGGTGCTGGTGGCGGCGGCGGGAGGCATCGAGGCCCGCCTCGAAGCAGACGTGGTCCCCAATCCAGCGGTTGAATACAACATCGGGCCCGAGATCGGAATTATCCGTACGGGCGACGTCGCCCGCTTGAGCGTCATCGGGCGCTCGGTCGATGGGATGGCGGTCTCCGGTTTCCGCCCGGAGTGGTCGGTGGCAGGGAGCGGGGCGACCATCGAGTCGGATGGAGTGGAGGGCGTGTTTGTGGCCGAGCAGCCGGGGAGCCATCGCGTGGTGGCGCTCATAGGGGCGGAGGCGATGGCGAGCACGGTCATTCGGGTGGAGCCTCGCACCAGCCCCGGCGAGGTGGTGCTCATCGGACGCGGCCCGGTCAGCCGGCATCACAGCGGAGACATGTGGGCGTTCGAGGGTGTGGATGGCCGGGACTATGTGTACCTCGGCACCTACATGCACGATTGGCTCAAGGTCTTCGACGTTACCGATCCCGCCAATCCCGTGCTGACCGACTCGGTCCAGATGGATGCCCGCCGCATCAACGACGTGAAGATTCACGCGAACAATCGGATCGCGATTGCGACCCGGGAGGGCGCTTCCAGCCGCCTGAATGGCATTGTGATCCTCGACCTGTCCACGCCTGCGCATCCGTCCGTGCTGTCGGAGTACTCCGAAACGGTCACCGGTGGAGTTCACAATGTGTGGATCTTGAGTGAGCATGATGTCGTGTATGCCGCACATAATGGGACCAGTGACATTCACATCATCGATATTTCCGCCCCCAGCGCTCCGCGCGAGGTGGGGCGGTGGGGACTCGACAAGCAGCGCAAGGTGCTCCACGACGTCTACGTTCACGAGGGCTACGCCTACCTGTCCTACTGGAACGACGGTCTGGTCATGCTCGACGCGGGCGCCGGAACGCACGGAGGCACGGCCCAAGCACCAACGCTCGTGAGCCAGTTCAAGTATCCCATACCCGGCAACACTCATACAGCCTGGCGTCACGGACGGTATCTGTTCGTTGGCGACGAGATTTATCCCTCCGACTGGGACGGCGACGCCGATCGACGGATCGATGCACGGGGCTACATCCACGTGCTGGACTACGCCGACCCCGAGAAGCCGATTGAAGTAGCGCGCTACGAGGTGCCCGAGGCTGGGGCGCACAACCTCTGGGCCGAGGACGACCTCCTGTATGTGGGCTACTATCAGGGAGGACTTCGAGTCGTGGACATCTCGGGTGAGCTTCGCGGCGATCTCTATCATCAAGGACGCGAAATCGGCATGCTCCTGACGACGGATGAGAATACCACTGTCCCCAACTGGCCCATGACCTGGGGCGCCCAGGTCTTCAAGGGCAACATCTTCTCTTCGGATCTCCATTCCGGGCTTTGGGTGACCAAGTACCAACGCGAGCCCCTGACTCCTTGAACGAGAGGCGAATCGACCCATGACCTTACGACTCACGTCGCTCGTGCTGGTGGCCCTCCTCGTCGCTTGCTCGGCGGGCGCCCAGGCCGACCCCGAATTGCGGCACTTCCCGATGGACGATCTTTCGGGGCTTCGCACCCAATCCGGCGTCGTCTTCGATGAGACCACTTCCAGCGATGGCAACGGATCCGTCAAGATCGTGGCGGATGAACCGGTGACGGTTCGGCTCTACGAAGTCGAAGGTGTCGATATCGAACAGGCGCGGCTGATCTACCGGGCGATGGTCCGGACCGAGGATGTGGACGGGCAGGTGATTCTGGAGATGTGGTGCCGGTTCCCGGGCAAGGGTGAGTTCTTCTCTCGAGCGTTCGACCAGCCGCTGTCAGGCTCGGTCGACTGGACCGCGCTCGAAGCGCCGTTCTTCCTGGAAGCCGGCCAGAACCCCGACCTGGTGAAGCTCAATATCATCATCAACGGGACAGGGACCGTGTGGGTCGACGATGTCCACCTGCTCAGGGCCGGTCTATGAGGCGCGGGTGGTTCTTTGCGGTTTGCCTGGCCGCAATGCCGGCGGGCTTGGCATGCCAGTCGATGACCATCGAAGACTACGAGCCACGCTCCACCCTGGTCGTGCCGGAACACCCGGTACCCCGGGCCAGGTATCCCTTCATCGATGTCCACGGTCATCAACGGCTGGATCTTCCGGCGGGCAGCATCGATGGAATCGTCGCCGATATGGACAGCCTCAATTTGGCCGTCATGGTGAACTTGAGTGGGCGCCAAGGTGCGCGGTTCGCGCGGGGCATTCAGGCCTTCAAGGGTCGGCACCCGTCGCGCTTCGTCCTTTTCGCGAACCTCAACTTCGACGACATCGACGACCCTGACTACGGCAATCAAGCTGCGGCAGCACTCGAACAGGATGTCCGGGCCGGCGCACAGGGACTCAAGATCTTCAAGAACTTCGGGATGACCCTGAAGGACGGAGAGGGCCAGCGAATTCGGGGCGACGACCCGCGGTTCGATCCCATCTGGGAGAAATGCTCCGAGCTTGGCATCCCCGTTCTGATCCATACGGCCGAGCCCCAATCGTTCTTTGAGCCGCACGATCGATTCAACGAGCGCTGGCTTGAACTCAAGCAGTTTCCCGATCGGGCCCGTCCCTCGGATCGGTACCCCCAGTGGGAGACCTTGATTGGGGAGCAGCACCGTCTGTTCGCCACGCACCCAAACACCACCTTCATCGCGGCGCACCTGGGGTGGCTCGGCGGGGACCTGGCCCGACTGGGGCGGCTCATGGATTCCCTACCGAACGTGTACGCCGAGATTGGTGCAGTCTTGGCGGAGCTGGGCCGGCAACCGAAGTTTGCCCGGCAGTGGTTCATTCGCTATCAGGACCGGGTGTTGTTCGGCAAGGATGCCTGGGCTCCTGATGAGTATCCGGTGTATTTCCGGACACTCGAGACTGCGGACGAGTACTTCGACTACTATCGCAAGCGCCATGCATTCTGGAAGCTGTACGGCCTGGACTTACCGGATGTGGTCTTGAAGAAGCTCTACTATCAAAACGCCCTTCGAATCATTCCCGGCATCGATCGCACCTTGTTTCCCGATTGATGTCGACCCGCCCGATGCTCACATCCCCGGTGAGCCGAAACCGTGGGTCGCGAGATTGCGTCCTGAGGGTCGTCGGTTAGAATTCGACGCCCGGGAGACGATACATACGCCATGCGATTCTCACTGCTTCGGATCGGGTTCTCAACCGGACTCGCACTTTGCTTCTTCTTCGGGACGTCGGTCTCCGAGGGGAGGCACGGTTGCGTAACGGGGCTGGGCCCGCGAGTCGAGACCGAACCGGCGCACGCGGGGCCCGGTCACGACGACCCGATCCAGCATCAGGAGGATTGCTAGTGTATCGGGACCAGTTGCTGTAGTGCCTTGGACGCGACCGCGATCGGTCATGTCCCGGCACTTCGCACGAGCATCGAGGATCATCGCAGCACAGTCACTCTCTGTCCTGTGGCTCTCTACCCCCCGACATCTCCATTTCTCCTCCCGTTCGCGACCGCCCCTCCGCTCCACCCCTGATCCCTGCACTACGGGTCGTCCGCTCTCGGGGCCGGCCTGGAAACCATCGATCCAATACGACCCGACCCAAGTCATGCTGGAGCGGCGAGTGACGACGGATCTCAATTGAAACAGTGGGCAGGAAACGAGGAGGATAACAATGATGCGTAGAGTTCTTGGACTTTCGGTTGGTTTCGCTTTCATGATGGTCGGTGTCATACAGGCGCAATGGACCTCGTCCCGCCCTGACGGACACGCCCCGATCGGGGTCATGGCCGATCACACCCACGAAAAGGGCGAGATCATGCTGTCCTATCGCTACATGTACATGGACATGGTGGGGAATCGCGACGGGACCGATCAGCTGTCGATCGCCGAGATCCTCGATGCCAACGGCCAATACGGCTTCATGATCACCCCGACCCGCATGCCGATGCAGATGCACATGTTCGGCGTCATGTATGCACCGGTCGACGAGGTGACATTAGTTGCTTCGCTTCCAGTCATCGATCTGTTCATGGATCACGTGACGCGAGCCGGCGGAGAGTTCACCACCAACTCTATCAACGTTGGTGATCTTCGACTGGGCGGCATGATCCAACTGGCGCGATTCGGAGAGCAGAGCGTGCACGCTACCGCCCTGGTCTCACTTCCGGTCGGCGCGATCGATGAAACCGACGTGACGCCTGCCAGTAGTCCCAATTTTGTCCTGCTCCCCTATCCGATGCAGACCGGGTCGGGGACCTTCGATCTCCGGCCGGCGCTCACCTACCTGGGGCAGTCTGAGTGGTGGTCCTGGGGTGGCCAGGCCTCGGCGGTCATTCGAACCGGCACCAACGACAATGACTACAGCCTCGGCAACCGGTATTCGGGAACCTTCTGGGGCGCCCGGCGGTTCAGTGATTGGGTCAGCGCCTCGGCCCGGATCGAAGGCACCACGTGGGATGACATCGACGGTGCCGATCCTCGGCTCCCAGGACCAGGAGCACTGGTGGTTCCGACCGCGAGGCCTGATCTTCGGGGCGGCTCGAGAATCGATGTGGGAGTGGGTGTCAACGTCTACATCCGAAAGGGCGTGCTCAAGGCTACCCGTCTCGCTCTTGAGGGCATGGTGCCGATCTATCAGGACCTGGATGGACCACAGCTCGAGACGGACTGGATCGTAACGGGTGGCGTCCAGTACACGATCTTCTAATGCACACCCAGTTGATGGAGTAGCGCGATGAAAGCTGTGTGGAATGACGTGGTCATTGCGGAAAGCGACGCGACGGTGGTCGTCGAGGGCAACCATTACTTTCCGCCCGGTTCGGTCAAGCGTGAGTATCTTCGAAACAGTGACAAGCAGTCGACCTGTCCGTGGAAGGGGAAGGCGAGCTACTACGATGTTGCGGCCGGCGACCAGGTAAACTCCGGTGCAGCGTGGTACTATCCCGATCCGAAGCCGGCCGCGGCGGAGATCAAGGATCACGTCGCGTTCTGGAAGGGCATCCGGGTCGTTTCGTAGGGTCTCGAGCGTGGCCTCTCGGAGGGGAAGATGGACGCACTGGTAGGCGTGTGGCTGACCCCGCTCGTGCTGCTTCCCGGCGTGGCACTCTTGGTTGTCTCGACGGCGAGCCGCTACTCCCAGCTCCATCAAGAGCTCCACCACGTGTTGGGGCGTCCCGAGGGGGCGTCTCCACGCTTGGTGGAGGCGCTCCTCAAGCGAGGCACGTTGTTTCGGAACGCGCTCGTCGGGCTTTATTTCAGCATCAGTACGTTCGTCCTGGCAGCCCTCTTCGGCGGCGTCACGGCTCTTTGGTTTGCCGAGTCAACGTGGGTCGTGCAAGCGCTAACCCTACTCGGTATTCTCGGTGTGCTCTACAGCGCACTCCAGCTCACCCGTGAGTCCATGCTCTCACTCCATATCATCCGGGAGCACTTTATGGAAGTCAAAGGCTCCGGTGGGGATTAGAACATGAACCCCGCCCGGACATAGACGCCGGTCCGTTCGTCGCTGTTGGCAACCGCGACACTCAGGGTGTTGCGCCGATTCAAGTAGGCGAACCAGAGCCCTCCACCAAAGGCGGAGTGCCATTCGTCAGACGTCTCACCGTCGAGGTACACCCGCCCGACATCGCCCAGCCCAAATATGCCAAACTCACCGGGTAGGAGCAGGTAGAACTTCGAGAGGTAGAGCCGAAGTTCGGCATTCCCATAAAGCGACGCGTCTCCCGCAAACCGCTGCTCCTGGAATCCGCGCACGGTCGAGCGGCCGCCAATGAAAGCGGCCTCCTGGAACGGGAACGTGCCCCATATCTTCTTGCCGCCGACCCGAAGCGCCAGGGTCGGCTCGAGCGGCATGGAGGCTGTGACATAGGTCGCCACTTCGCCGTGCACTTCCCCGAACGCGCCGCTATCGACATCCCAGGCCGACGGGTAGTAGGTGCCCGCTGCCCGCAAAAAGATCCCGTTCCGCGGCGCTCTCTCCTGATCGCGGAGATCGAGCGTCAGACCCACATAGCCACCTACTTGGCCGAAATCATCCGACCCATAGGGCCGCGTAAGGCCGATGAACCGAGTGACATCCAGGTCACTCGACGCGTACTTGAGCGTTGGCCCGAACGAGAACGTCAAGTCGCGCGCCACCGGAATGTGGAGCCTGGGCTCCACCACGTAGTGCTCCTGCTTGACCCGGTAAAACTCGTCGAGGTCGAGAATCGACGTCTCGTTGCCGAAGCCGTGGAAGCGGACAATCTCGATGCCCGATGCCAGCGCGCGAAAGGTGGCTCGGACTCCTGAGTTCATCCGGCGAAAGTCGGCGATATACTCGGCGCGGAAGGTCTCCGCTTCTGTCGCATAGCCGGCGCGGAAGGTGTGCTGCCGCTTGTATGGATACGCGCGGAAGCCGTGGCGTTGAAAGACGAACCCCCCGCCAATGAACGCACCCACATCCTTCGCAAAGGTGAGCGTGGCAAGTGGGTACCACCGCGTTCCCCAGTCGCGTGGCGGCACTACCCCGGGTGGCACGTGCGGGGGGGTGTACGCCCGTCGGTCTACCGCAACGCCGCGGCTTGCCGGCAACCCGGCATCGCCCCGTGAATCATAGACCCGGGTCCCGCCAGCGCGCGAAGCGTCCATCACTCGGTCGTCCCCAACCCCACTGACGACTCGAACCAGCACCCCGGCGTTACCGTCGCCCTCGAGTACGACACGATCCTCGCCCTCCATGAGGTAGAGCCGCACCTCGTTGGTGACGCCCCGAGCGAAGCGCCGCTGGAAATGGGGGCCATCGGCACCTCCACGTTGGTAGATCGCCAGATCGAGGGTGTCACTGAGCCGGGTGGCATGGATGGAATCCGCGAGGTTGGTCCCGTGGACATCGACCTCCCTGGCGAGATGGCGGTAGAAGGCACGGGCAGCCTCACGGAGACCGTCACGCCGGCTCTTGAGTGTAGCGGCAAGCCCTGCCCCGTCGAGCTGGTAGTGGGCATCCGGCAGTTGGCGTACCGCGGAGTCGATTACGCGATCGGTGATCCGGCCCTCGAGCGCGGCCGCGACTGAATCCCACACCGGTGGCTCGAGTCCCGTCAGGAGTCGGCGGTCGACGTCGCGGCCGTTCCAGGTCATTCCGAGCATGCTTGGAATCTCCGCACCGAACTTCACCAGCTGTGGGGCGCGGATCCGTGCAATGGACAGGAACAGACCATCGAATCGTGCGAAGGCCTGGTCGCGGTCCTCCGGAATCGGGACCCAGACGTGGGGGCGAGCCGCTCCGAACCGGGCCCAGCGCCATTGGCCGCGATGGCGGTCCCAATCGCCGATCAGGATGTCGATCAGACGCGCCGCGAGATAGGCCGGCGCGTCCACCCGATTCCCCGGTTCGTCCTCGAGCCGGGCAAATAGGTCGTCGGTGCTCAGAATTTCCGATGCGGCCGCAAACGGTGGAGCGTCATCACTCGCATTGGGCCATTGCTCGAATGTTCCGACCCTGCCGGCGAAGTCTTGGCGGTATTCTCCCAATGCCGGGTCGTCGGGCAGCACCACGATCCTCGGCGTCGAGTGCAAGACTCCGGCGGCGTCCAGGATACGGTCCACGACCGGAGGGGCACTGGGGTACGCCGAGCTGACCTGGTCCTGGACCAGGCGCGCGGCGAACGTGCCTTGGAGATCGGGCGGCAGGACGGCCGATGGGTCCTTGTCGAGCGAGCGGAACGTGAATGGCCGTCCATCGGCAGCCTTGAATCTGAGCGATTGCGTCTGTTGGCCGCCGCCGGTACCGACCGGACGAAGTCCGCCGGCGAAGGTGCGAACGTCGAGGACCTCCGCATCGATGGCGGTGGTCCACACGTGTCGATGATCTTTGCCAAAGAAGAATCCGTGTATCCCACTCGCGTCGTACCGGGTCGACGGAACCACGCGTCGGGTTCCCGGCGCGTTCGCATCCTGAGCGCTCGCGGGCACAGCGGCCACGATGGCACTCATCAGGAGAACAACTCCCACGTGGGCCGAGGCCTGAGCACAGCAGCGGTGAAATGTCATCGGTTCATCTCCGCTCATTCGAGCCACATCGAGAATGCTTCTTCGGCCCGGCCCGTCTCTTCGACGACCCAGACACCAAGCCGGACCTTATGGGATTTCAGCACATCGACTCGCATGAATCCGTTGTTGGATGCCGCAAAACGGGTTTCATCCCGCCATCCGACCTTGTTGGCGTGGCCGTAGGTTCCGGCTCCGCTGACCAAGAGGTAGCGCGCTGCCTGGCCCTCCAGGACCTCGAGCAGGTGCTCGTGGCCCGCCGCGTAGATGAGTGGCGAGTATTCTGCAAAGACCCGCTCGAGACCTTCAGTGAGTTCCCGGTACTTGCCGTTCGATTGGTCTTGGGATGAAATCCCCCACTTGCGGGAGAGCGGGTAAATCGAGCCGATGATGGGCAGCGGTAACCACAGCCATTTCTTCCACGCGCGGAGCGGGAAGATGTGGTCGGTCCACGGGAAATGGCCACCGTGCGGCCCGGTGGATCGAATGGGGTGGTGGGCCACGATAGCCACATGGCGCCCGCCCGCACCGGCGAGTGCCGTGCGCAGAGAATCCAGAACCTCATCCCACGTGCCAGCGGGGCAGGAGGTGACCGAATCGGGGGGCTTGGGACCGCCGTGAAACCACCACTGGGTATCGATCGCGATTACCCGAATGGATTGGCCTGCGTCTCTCACGTCTGGACCGGGGCACCCGCCCCGCGGCAGAAACTCCACCTGCCCATTGCCGCGCGTGTCGACGTATGCCCCTTGCCTGCGTACCGCGTCCAGGCCGTCGTCCGCTCCCTTCGCCCAGTCGTGGTTGCCCGGCACCATGATGCCGCGAGCGTGGGTCCGGAGGACGGCGTCGACTTGCGCGGCGAGCCAGCTCTCCGCCTCTGCACGGTGTACGGCGGTCGAATCGGGCAGGCCTCGGGGGTACAGGTTGTCGCCCA
The DNA here is from genome assembly GCA_013003805.1 of Gemmatimonadales bacterium. Classification (GTDB taxonomy): domain Bacteria; phylum Gemmatimonadota; class Gemmatimonadetes; order Gemmatimonadales; family GWC2-71-9; genus JABDII01. The sequence continues at coordinate 8,879 of JABDII010000561.1, read as the reverse complement.
GGAAGACGACCATCGTCTCGACATCCCTGGCGGCAATGTGGGACGACAGCGCCTCGAAGACCGGCTCGCGCACCGGGTCCGGATCGCCCGCGTCCCCAAGCAGGATGAGACTGGACGCGATGTCCACGGTTTCGGGGGCCGGGACCGGAGGCGTGACCGGTCGGACACCCGTGGCGCAGGCCCCCACGGCCGCTAAGACCAGGGCCAATAGGGCTGGGCGTGAGGCTTGAGAGATCGTCAATCGCATCAGCCAGTATACCCCCTAAGGGACAATCCCCGCATGCTGCAGGAGTTCGCTCGGCAAGCGTCGGAATTATCGCGTGGGCGGAGGTGGGTCAAGGGCCTGCTTTGTAGGGAATGTCTCGCCGGCCCCCCGGGAGCCGGTTAGCTTCTCGGGACGGTCACGCCCTGCCACGACAGTGAGGATGTCGATGATTAGTGAAACACTCACATTCCCCGGCGCGTCCGGCGATCAACTCGTCGCGCGTTTGGAGCGGCCCGACGATGGCCATTGGTCGACCGCACTATTCGCGCATTGTTTCACATGTTCCAAGGATCTGAAGGCGGTGCGCCGAATTAGTCGCGCACTGGTCGACGAAGGCGTTGCCGTCTTCACCTTCGACTTCACCGGCCTGGGTGAGAGTGAAGGTGATTTTGCGGACACCAACTTCTCTTCTAATCTCGACGATCTCGAGGCGGCGTGCCGTCATCTCGAGGCCCTTCTGGAAGCCCCCTCACTCCTCCTGGGCCACAGCCTGGGCGGCGCGGCGGTCCTGGCCGTGGCGGAACGGATGCCCGTGGTCAAGGCCGTGGCGACGATCGGCGCGCCCAGTGATCTAGCGCATCTCGCCGGAACCCTCGAGCGTGCCGCCCCCGAGTTGGCGGCCGAGGCCGAAGCGCAGGTCTCACTCGGAGGCCGTCCCTTCCGAATTCGGCAACAGCTCCTGGAAGATCTTCGGGGTCAGCGACTGCGTGAGGTGATCGCGAGGTTGTCTCGTCCGTTGCTCATTTTTCACTCACCGATCGATGACGTCGTCGCGATCGACCACGCGCGCAAGATCTACGATGCGGCGAAACACCCCAAGAGTTTTCTTTCGCTGGATGGCGCAGATCACCTCCTGCTCCAGAATCCGGAAGACGCGGCCTTCATAGGCCGCACTCTGGCGGCATGGATGACCCGGTATATCCGCCCACCCGATGTTGTTCGGCCGCCGGCCCCACTCCCCCACGGCGAAGTCCTGGTGGAAAGCGGGCCGTCGGGATTCGCCAACACGGTCTGGGCAGGCGGCCATCGTCTCTTGGCCGACGAGCCCGTCAATCTGGGCGGGACCGATACCGGTCCCAACCCCTACGAGTATCTTCTCGGAGCACTCGGTGCGTGTACAGCGATGACGCTGCGCATGTACGCCGATCGTAAAGGGTGGCCGCTGGGGAGCGTTCGGGTGCGGCTCTCCCACGCGAAGATCCATGCGAAGGACTGCGGAGATTGTGAGACGAAGGAGGGCCGGGTCGATCGGATCACCCGGGACATCGAGGTGGCAGGCCCGCTCGATGACGCCCAACGGGCGCGGCTGCTGGAGATTGCCGATCGCTGCCCGGTTCACCGGACCATGCATTCGGAAGTGAAAGTCGAATCGACCCTGGTTCCCGATTCCCCATCACACGATTCACCAGAAGGATGATGGTCATGCCCGAACCACTCGGATTCGAACTTCAGCTTGACACCCCATACCCTGCCGCGATCGACGAGGTCTCAATGGCGCTCAAGGACGAGGGCTTCGGGGTTCTCACTACTATCGATGTCAAGGCAACACTCAAGGAGAAGCTAGGCGAAGATTTCCGGCCGTACGCCATCCTCGGCGCGTGCAATCCGGTCTTGGCCCACCGGGCGCTCAACCATTCCGCCGAAATCGGGCTCATGTTGCCATGCAACGTGACCGTCGAAGCTCGGCCCGAGGGAGGGAGCACGGTGCGCATTGGCGACCCGGCTGTCTTGATGAAGGTCGGGGGCCTCGATACCGACCCGGTTGTGCGCGAGATCGCCGGTGAAGTGCGGTCTCGCCTCGAGCGTGTGGCGAAGGCAATGGCCCACGCGTGACGCGGTTGGCCAGGGTTCCAGGCCAATCCGTGGCGGCCCTGTCGCCGGAGGATCAGTGCAGACCGTAGGGTTCGTCCTCGTCGCCCTCGGGATTCTGGGCTTTGGAGTCGTGTCCGGCCGCCTCCAGCGGAGCGTCATCACTCCCCCCATGGTCTTCACGGCCTACGGGTTCCTGATCGGGCCGTCGTTGCTCGGGCTCCAGAGTTTCAGCATCGACACGCCGTGGATCCATGGTCTGGCGGAGCTGGCCCTCATCTTGGTTCTATTCACCGATGCCTCCCGCATCGACCTCCGGGTGTTGCAGCGCGAACACGACATCCCGGTGCGCCTCCTCGTCATCGGCCTCCCGCTCACCATTGTCCTTGGGACCCTCCTGGCGGTTGGGATTCTCGGGGCCCATCTCGAATTCTGGGAAGCTGCGGCGCTGGCCGTCCTGCTTGCCCCCACCGATGCGGCGCTAGGGCAGGCGGTAGTCTCCAGCAAGCTGGTCCCGGTCCGGATCCGGCAGGCCCTCAACGTCGAGAGCGGCTTAAACGACGGGATAGTGCTTCCTGTCCTCCTCTTGGTGCTGTCGTTTGCCGGTATGGCGGACGAAGGAGGGGCGGGTTATTGGGGGCGGTTTGTGGCGCTCCAGCTGATCCTCGGCCCGCTGGTCGGCGTGGCTGTCGGATACCTTGGAGGCCGCGTGGTTGCGTGGTGCGGTGAAAACGGGTGGATGACGCACACGTTTCAAGATCTCTCGGCTCTGGGTCTCTCGCTGCTCGCCTTTGCCGGAGCCGAGCTCATCGGCGGCAACGGGTTCATCGCGGCCTTCACCGCCGGCATCACTATCGGGAACTGTTGCCGGTCGGTTTGCAGTTGTCTCTACGAGTTTGCCGAAGCCGAAGGCCAACTCCTCACCCTGTTGATCTTCATGGTCTTCGGCCTCGTCATGGTGCCGCTCGCACTCGAGCACGTCGGTTGGCAGTTCCTGGCCTACGCGGTCCTCAGCCTGACGATCATCCGAATGCTGCCTGTGGCGCTCAGCGTCATCGGGCTGGGTCTCCAACCCGCCACCACCGTCTTCGTCGGGTGGTTCGGGCCGCGCGGCATCGCGTCGATCCTCTTCGTGCTGCTCGTCATCGAAGAATTCGACTTGGCTGGCGAAGAGACCATCCTCGCCGCGGCCGTGACCACCGTCCTCCTCAGCGTGCTCGCCCACGGTCTCAGTGCCTTCCCGGCGTCCAAATGGTATAGCGAACACATCACGACCCGGGCTCCTGAGGGTGGTGAGCACCTCCCCGTTTCGGATTTGCCGGTTCGACTGCCTATGCCCTCCGAGTGAGGGTGGCGCGTGTAGGCTCGGCCCATGCTCCTAGTTCCCCCCTTGGCGGAGTCCGCTGCCCAACTGGGCCAATTGCTCCCAGACCGGCGGCCGCACGTCGTCCACGAAGAGTTGGAGGTGGGGGAACGGGATCTCGATATTGGCAGCATCCAAGGCGAGCTTGCACGTCTCGAGCGTACTGAAGAACACCGGTTGCTCTTGCTTGGCATCCTTGATCCAGACTCGCACTTCGAGATTGACGCTCGAGCCACCTAGCTCCGTTGCCACCACGTCGGGAGCGGGCGTCCTGAGGACCCCCTCGGTAGCATTGGCCGCTTCGAGCAGGATTGACCGCGCCTGGGGAATGTTTTCCTTGTATGCGATACCGACCGGGACGTTCACCCGCATGTGGCCAAGCATGGAGTGGTTTACGAGCAACTCCCCGATGATCTGCTTGTTGGGGAGAACGATGTAGGTGTTCTCCGGAGTCCGAATGCGCGTGGTTCGCATGGTGATATTCCGCACCTCGCCATACTTGCCCAGCGTGGTGACGTAGTCGCCAACCTGGAACGGCCGGTCCCAGAAGATGAGAAACCCAGCGATCATGTTGGCGATCGTCTCCTGAGCTGCAAACCCGACCGCGATGCCCACCACGCCGATACCCGCCAAGGCGGCGGCGACATCGATACCGAGTTGGCTTGCGGCCATCACCAACGCAATGGTGAAGATCGTCCAGCGATACACATTATCGACGACGAGATGGATCAGCGGTTCGGCAAGCCCTGCTCTGACGAGGATCCTACGGATTCCCGGTGTTGTCACCCGCATCAACACCCAGAACACGAGGAGCACCAGGACGGCGGCGAAGAGCTTCGGCGCGAAGATGATCGCTACGTTCAGGATGTTGGTTAGATTTACAAGTTCGAGGAGATCTTGCATGGGGGGTCTCCGGAAAGAGAGTCAGTGCCTGGCCGTGGCAGAGGCTGAGAAGGTTGTGATATATTGGCTGGACGCCAGGGTCGGGGAAGCGAGGAATTCGCGTTGATCGAGGGAAGCTCGCATGACGAAAGCACGCTTCGTACCCCTTGAGGGATACCACGCGCTTCCGGTCGACGAGATGGAGCGGCGCGCCACGGCGTTCGCCGATGAAGTCGCCCGGCGCAGGACCATCCGCCAGTTCTCCCCCCGGCCGGTTCCCCGTCGTCTCGTCGAGGAGTGCGTACGGGCGGCGGGCACTGCTCCGAGCGGAGCGAACCGGCAACCGTGGCACTTCGTTGTGGTCGAAGACCCCGATGCCAAACGCCAGATCCGCGAGGCGGCGGAGCGGGAAGAGCGCGAGTTCTATACCACGCGCGCGCCGCCGGAATGGCTGGAGGCATTGGAGCCGCTCGGGACGGACGAGCAGAAGCCGTTCTTGGAAACCGCACCGTTTCTCATAGCCATCTTCGGTGAGCGCTACGGCGTCACGCCGGATGGCCATCAATTCCAACACTACTATGTCACGGAGTCCGTCGGGATCGCGACCGGCATCCTGATTACCGCGTTGCACCATGCCGGCCTCGCCACGCTGACGCACACTCCGAGTCCCATGAAGTTCCTCAACGAGATCCTCGGCCGCCCGGCGCACGAACGCCCCTTTCTTATCTTGGTGGTGGGGTACCCCACGAGCGACGCGATGGTGCCTGATATCCAGCGCAAGCCGCTCGAGGAGATTGTCACCTTTCGCTGATCGTGGACTGAACCAGGAGGCAGCCGATGGTTGAATTCCGCACGTCGCTCGGAACCTTTCGGATCGACCTCTACGTGGATCGAGCGCCGATCACAGCGGAGAATTTCCTGGCGTACATCCGTGACGGCTTCTATGACGGGACGATCTTCCATCGGGTGCTCCCGGGGTTCGTAGTGCAGGGTGGCGGCTTCACACCGGCCATGCAACAAAGGCGGACCCGGTCGGGCATCAAGAACGAAGCCGACAACGGAGTGAAGAACGCACGGGGAACGCTTTCGATGGCGCGCACGCAGGATGTTGATAGCGCCACGTCCCAGTTCTTCATCAACCTGGCGGACAATGCACTCCTCGATCATGGGACCCGGGACTTCGGGTACGCAGTATTCGGAGCGGTAGTCGACGGGATGGACGTGGTTGATGCAATCGCCGCCGTTCCCTGCGCCGCGCGTGCCGGGCATGACGACGTGCCCGTCGAGCCCGTCGTGGTAGAGTCCGCTCAGGAGGTGTGATACCGGGGGAGGCCACATGGAGCGCCGCAATCTGTCGTCTGGGACCAGCTGGGAGCCGCTGGTCGGCTATTCCCGGGCGGTCCGGATCGGGCCACACGTCTACGTCTCCGGCACCACGGCCACTGGTGCCGATGGCCGGATCGTCGGCGAGGATGACCCCTATGCCCAGACCATCCAAGCCATCAAGAATATTGAAGCAGCACTGCACGGCTTGGGCGCGGAGCTCTCCGATGTGGTCCGCACGCGGATCTATGTGGTCGACATCTCCGCGTGGGAAGCCGTAGGAGATGCCCACCGGGCCTTCTTTGGCGATATCCGGCCCGCTACCAGTATGGTGGAGGTCCGCCGCCTGATTTCCCCGGAAATCCTGGTGGAACTCGAGGCCGAGGCGATCCTGCCGGGCGGCTGACCAGAGCGGGCGAAGATACCCCTGGCCCGGCGGCCTTGCGGTTCCTTCCTAGGCTGGCAATTCTAGTGCTATGGCGCTCGAGATGCGCAGTAATTGTGAGAAATGCGGGGCCGCCCTGGCGTCGTCGGAGGCGGCGTTGATGTGCAGCTATGAGTGCACCTTCTGCTCCGACTGCGCGACGGCACTGGCGTCCCGGTGCCCCAACTGCGGCGGCGAACTCGTGTTGCGTCCTCGCCGGGAATCGGCATGACACCCATGGCGCGATCGCTGGTCGTTGGGGTAGCCGGCGGGAGTGGGTCGGGCAAAACCACGGTGGCGCGCGCGATCCAGGAGCCACTCGGCCTCGATGCCGTGCTGCTGGATGCCGATTCCTATTACTGTGATCTCTCCCACCTGACGCTCGAAGAACGGAAGGCGGTTAACTACGATCATCCGGACGCATTCGATGTGCCGCTCCTGGTGGAGCAACTCGAACACCTTGCGGGTGGAAACGTGGTCGAGAAGCCTACGTACGACTACGCACTGCATACGCGAGCCGAGGAACGCTCACGCGTTGAGCCCCGAGAAGTCATCCTGGTCGACGGCATTCTCCTCTTCGCCGATGCACGTCTCCGATCGTTGTTCGATATCAAGGTATTCGTGGATGTCGCGGAGGATATTCGCTTCATCCGACGCCTGCGGCGCGACCTCCAGGAGCGCGGCCGCTCGCTCGACAGCGTCATCGAGCAATACCTTGGAACCGTGCGACCCATGCACCTGGAATTCGTCGAACCCTCGAAGCGGTATGCGGATGTCATTCTGCCGGAGGGAGGAGAGAACCGGATAGGGGTCGAAATGGTTCGGGCGCGGGTCGAGAAGGAGTTGGCAGAGCGACGGGTAGCTGCGAGGCGGTGACCCTAGGCTGCGATTCTGGGACCCTCGAGCGGCAGGATGAACCAGAAGGCGCTCCCCATTCCGCGGATCGACTCGACGCCGATGGTCCCGCCGTGAAGCTCCACGAACCGCCGGCACAAAGCGAGGCCCAGGCCGGTCCCCTGTTGTTCTCGGCTGGCGGAGCTATCCACCTGGGTAAACTCGGTGAACAGTAGCGAGAGGTCGTCCGGCCGGATGCCGATACCGGTATCCATGACCGAGATCCATACTGCGTCCCGGTTGACCAGGCGCGTATCTCCCGATGCCCCGTTGGTGTGATACGGCAATGGTGCCTGGGTCTTCACGACCGCGACAGTGATCTGCCCACCTTCGGTCGTGTACTTGGACGCATTGGATAGAAGGTTGTAAAGCACTTGGCGGACGCGCTGTCCATCCGCCATGATATCAAATGGGCCGTCGTCCATTTCCACCTTACAGACTTGTTCCTTCGCCGAGCGAAGACTGGCTGTATCGGTGACCGCTCCGTGGATTGCTTCGCCGAGATCGGTCCGGGCCAACGCCAGCTTCATGCGCCCCGCCTCGATCTTCGACAGGTCGAGTACGTCGTTGATGAGTTCGAGAAGGTGCTGCCCATTGCGCCACACCGAGTCGAGAAAATCACGTTGTTGGGAGTTGACCTCGCCGAGATCTTCGGTAAGCAGAAGCTCGGAAAACCCGATAATGGCGTTGAGGGGGGTCCGGAGTTCGTGCGACATGTTCGCAAGGAATTGATCCTTGAGCTCGGTGATCCGAAGCAACTCCTCATTCTTCTGCGCTAACGCTTCCTCGTTCTGGCGTGACACCGCGAGCATGTTGGCGCGGTCTAGCCCCACAACAACCTGGTCGCCGAGTGTCTCCAACAGGTTGAGATCGGACTCATCGAATGGGCGCCCGCCGGGACGGTTGTAGACGCTGACCGTGCCGATGACGACACCGGCAGAACGGAGGGGAATAATGGCACATGTTTTGAGGTCGACGCCCTGGTTCGCCAAGTGGAAGTTGCGGGGATCTTGTTCGATGTCTTCGGAGACGAGTGGCTCTTCGTTGGTGGCGACCCATCCAACGAGGGACTGGTCCGCCGGGACGAGCTGTCCGACGAGGATGTCTGGTGCTCCCGCAGCCGCCACTACCTTCAAGAAGCGCCCTTCTTCAACCACCATGCTGACGAGACCGACCTCGGCCTGGAGCAATTCAGTCGCCGCCTGCGCGATTTCCTCGAAGAGCTTGGTGAGTTCGCGGCCGGCCAGGAGGCTCGCGGCGAGTCGACGGAGAGTCTCGAGTTCCCGGTTCCGCGCCGCGGCGGAGGCAAGCGCGGTACGGACCCTCGTTTCGTAGCGTTGGGTGAGAAGCTGGTTCCGGTACAGTGCTAGGACGGCCAGGCCGGTGGTAACCACGGCGAAGATGTATCCTTCCCACCGTCCCCGCATGGCCAGGTAGATGGCGAACCAGCCTAGTACTCCCGCCCAGAGGACGATTCCCCGGGTCGAGTAGAGGTAGGCCCACCACCGACGGGAAGACGCGGGAAGCGCCTCGATCCGCCATCCGCCCGTAGAGCGACTCCTGGGCTCCCCCTTGCTCCAGCCTTCAGGCGCGGTCAGGATGCTTCCTCGGTCAGGATTTCCGCGAACACCGTCTCCCCCGTTTGGAGCATTCTCCGGAGATACGGCCGGCAAAGGCCGCACTGGGCCCCACATCCAGTCTCACGGATCAAGGTCTGCAAATTCCAAGCCGATGCGTGAGCCTGCGCGAGTAATCCCTCGAATGAAGCTCGGCGGCAGACACACCGGGTGATGCGAACCGTCACGACGGGGTACGATCCGTGGGGCTACGGATTGGTCGGCCGGATATCGAGTTCGCTTACCAGCGCCCTCCCCGGAAGTGTGATCGCCTGGAGCACCGCATGCGCCACGTCCTCCGGT
>JABDII010000556.1 GCA_013003805.1 Gemmatimonadales bacterium | reverse complement strand
CTCCATGGCGATCCCGGATTGGGCAGCGCGCTCGAGCGCCTCACCCAACTCCTCCAGGATGGCTCCGACGACGTCCGTTCCGTAGCTGGCGTGATCGGACGTCGCCATGTCCGAGACCGTCCCGCGCGAGTGCATGAGAATCACGCCGGCCTGGCCTTCCGCCACCGCGCCTGCGATGTCGGGATCTACTCGAAGGGCCGATACATCGTTGATGATTGCGGCACCAGCGTCGAGGGCTGCTTTGGCCACCGGTGCCTTCACCGTGTCGACTGACAGCAGGAGATCGGGGTGGCGCTTGGTGAGGTCTTCGACGACGGGTATCACACGACGGAGTTCTTCGTCAACTGGCACCGGATCGGGACGGCCGGGCCGGGTGGACTCGCCTCCGAGGTCGATGATGTCCGCACCATCCGCCACCAATTGTTCGGCTCGCGAGAGCGCTGCGTCGCGCGTCGCGTATCGTCCACCATCGCTGAAACTGTCGGGCGTGAGGTTGAGTATCCCAATCACCACAGGACGGTCGAGTAGGACTGGTCCTCGGGCTGTCTGCCAATGCCCAGGCGTCTCGCTCGCGAGGGCTCGCCCAGCGGTGGAGGCGACGGCGACCAACTCGGCCGGCGCAGACCACGGGCGAGCAAACGCGCTGAGGCGGGCCATGCTTCCCGCGAGGATCGCCCAGTCCGCCCCCGTGATGACATCCAGCCCGAGCCTGGGCCCGGCGTAGCCAATCAGGTGCTCCAGCACGTCTCCGGTCAACCCACTGACGTAAACGGCGGCGCCCGCGATTCCGGACGCCGCCGCATCGGCCTTGCTTTGCTCCCAGCCATGTGTCAGGAGCAGGTCACGTACCGTGCGCCGATTGTGGATCCCGAGCGGCGTAGCCTTCACGCGCCTGCGGGTTCGGGAGGGGGCGTTCCCAGAATCGGCGGGCTCTGTGTCACCGACTCCTTGGGGTCTTCTCCCGAGACGGTCGGCGGGGACTGGGACGGGATCGGAACCGGCGGCAGGGACTTGCCCTCTCGCAAGAGGTCGAGGTCCTCCCGGTCCAGCGTTTCCCGTTCGAGAAGAGCCTGGGCCACGCGATCCAATAGGGCGCGGTTCTCACTGATTAATATGTGCGCCCGTTCATACGCCTCATCGAGAAGCCGTTTGACTTCGTCGTCGACCAACCGGGCTGTCCGCTCCGAGACTTCGCGCCGTTGGGCGAATTCGCGACCGAGGAAGATCTCTTGTTCCTTGTCGCCGACCGCCATGACGCCGACCTTGTCGCTCATGCCGAACTGAGTCACCATCCGGCGGGCAAGATCGGTAGCCTGCTGAATATCGTCGCCGGCACCGGTCGTGATCTTGTCGGGTCCAAAGACGATCTCCTCGGCCACGCGCCCCCCAAACGTGATGGCCAGCCGGGACTCGAGCCAATGTTTGGTGTACCCGTGACGATCTTCCTCGGGCAGCGACGCCATCATCCCCAAGGCGCGGCCCCGCGGCACGATCGTCAGCTTATGCACCGGATCGGCACCCGGAGTCAGCAAGGAAACGACCGCGTGGCCCCCTTCGTGGTACGCTGTGTTTTCTCGCTCACCTTCCGTGAGCACGAGGCTCCGCCGCTCGACACCCAACATCACCTTGTCCTTGGCGTCCTCGAAATCCTCCATGGCCACCTGGGACTTGTTGCGGCGGGCCGCGAGCACCGCTGCCTCATTCACGAGGTTCGCGAGGTCGGCACCCGCCATTCCGGGCGTACCTCTTGCGATGACCTCGAGGCGAACATCCGATGCGAGCGGGATTTTCCGCGTGTGGACCCTGAGAATCCCTTCTCTGCCCCGCACGTCGGGAGCGTCGACCACGATCTGACGGTCGAATCGCCCGGGACGCAGGAGGGCAGGATCGAGGACATCAGGGCGGTTGGTTGCGGCGAGCAGGATCACTCCCTCCGTCGACTCGAAACCGTCCATTTCCACGAGCAATTGGTTCAGGGTCTGTTCCCGCTCGTCATGGCCCCCACCGAGCCCGGCACCCCGGTGCCGGCCCACAGCGTCGATCTCATCGATGAAAATGATGCACGGGGCATGGCTCTTCCCTTGCTCGAAGAGGTCGCGGACGCGGCTCGCGCCAACGCCAACGAACATCTCGACAAAATCGGACCCGGACATCGAGAAAAACGGCCGGCCGGCCTCCCCAGCAACTGCCCTGGCCAGCAAGGTCTTCCCGGTGCCAGGCGGCCCAACCAACAGGGCACCCTTGGGCAGGCGTCCTCCGAGTCGGGTGAATTTGTGCGGGTCTTTCAGGAATTCGATGATTTCCTGGAGTTCGACCTTGGCCTCGTCGGCTCCCGCGACGTCTGCGAAAGTCACCTTCGGCGTATCGCCGGTGAGGAGCTTCGCCTTGGATTTTCCAAAAGAGAACGCCCGACTCCCGCCCGCTTGTAGCTGTCGAAGTAGGAACACCCAGAGCCCGAAGATGACAACCCACGGCAGGGCCGTAATGAGAAGGGTCGTGATTCCGCTTCGCGGCTCGCGGGCAGTGATGGGGATGCCACTCTGCTCCAAGCGGGTGAAGAATTCCTCGCTGTCGGCGATGGGAAGGAGTACGGTGAACCGCTTCGCCTGCCGCTCGTTTTGCACCACGGGGGTTCGAAAGTCTCCTTCGAGGCGTTTCCCGTCGAAGACCGTCACGTTTGCGACGTTTCCGGATTCGAGTTGCTTGGTGAACTCGGTGTAAGAGAACTCCTGAGTCGGATTTCGCTGGTTGTTCATCACCTGGAACAACGTCAACCCGGCAAAGATGACCAGGAGCCACAATGCCAAGTTCTTGAACAGACTCGTCCAATTGGTGCCCTGAGTTCCAGGGGTCTTCGGGGTTTTCCGTTCAACCATTCGTCTTATTCCAGTGCGGCAATAAACGGCAAATGCCGATAGTTCTCTGCATGATCCAAGCCGTAGCCCACCAAGAAAGCCGGTGGGGCGTTGAACCCCACAAAGCGAAGCTCCGGCGGGGGCTCGGGGGCGAGCTTCTTGTCGAGCAAGGCGCAGATCGCGATACTCTTCGGCTCCCGCCCGGCCAACACCGCCATGAGGCGCTGCAGGGTCTTTCCAGTATCAATAATATCCTCGACCAACACAATGTGTTTCCCCGACAGGTCCGTCTCGGGATCGTACAGCAGGCGAACGTTCCCGCTGGAGACCATATCTGCACCATACGAACTCGCCACGAGAAAATCTACCTGCAGCGGCCGCGCGATGTGCCGAACGAGATCGCCCAGGAAGATGAAACTGCCCTTGAGGAGGCCGAGCACGAGGAGGTCTCCGTCAGGGTAGGCCGCGGTGATATCGGCGCCGAGTTCCTCCACCCGTCGCGCAATGGTCTCTGCATCGTACGCGACCGCTTTGATCGACTTCCCGCCGGTACGGCGGAGGACCTCACTTGTGGTTAACGTCGACACGTACAGCCTCCGTTCCCGCCTCCGGCACCAGCGCGTCGGAGCGGCAGACCCCGGGAATCCAAACGACTCGGCCCTCGGATTCGAAGACCGGCCACCCGGCCCGCCGGCTCCTCGGCACGCGGGCCTCTTGAAAACACCGAACGATTGAGCGGCTTCCGACCCCGCCGAGGGGATGCAGCCGCTCTCCTGGACGGGCGGCGCGGAGGACCAGCTCCTCGGGTGGAAACCAAGCGGATCGAGCTTGGCGCTCGTGAACCGACGGAGCCGTCTCAGGCTGCCACCGAACGAACCAGCGCCCCCACTCGACATCGCCGTGTCGTGGAAGCGGCACGGAAATCATGTGGGGAAGAGGCTCGACCCCCAGGGAGAAGATCCGGAGACGATCGAACGCGAGTTCCGCTCGCCACCGCCCCCCCAACTCCACCGTCCTCCCGCTCATTCCTCGAT
>JABDII010000541.1 GCA_013003805.1 Gemmatimonadales bacterium | reverse complement strand
TTGCCAGGGCGTAGAACAGGAGCCCGCTGACCGCTACCAGGCCCACTCCGGCAATCCGGAACCGCCCTGCCTTCTCCTCCGACACGATCGACAGACTCTTGAGCCCGTAGCCGGGCACGGCAAAGATCAGCAGACTCTTCACCAGGTAGAGCCACCCCATCACCGTCAGCACCACCGGCAGCCCATCCCATACGTTGTGGAACGCCACGATCAAGGATCCCATTCCGAGGCTCAGAAATCCGTTCACGAACGCGCCGGGTGTTCCCCAGCCACGCAGCCGGATGAAGAAGCGGGCCCACTCCTGGGGCAGCACGATGTGGGAGAGGCCCATCAGGAGAAAGTTGATCGCGGCAAAGATCTCGATCGATCGTTCCATGGTCACTCCTCCCCCGGCCTGACCGGGATCATTCGGCTCTCGCAGGACAGCGCGGCGGGTCTGGGTCGAGGCTGTTGGCGGACGCGAGGCTCGCACGATCGGCCGGCACCCAGCCTTCCTGTCCACTCCCGTTTCGCACCTGAATCCAGAACGAAGCAACTCCCTGCTGGACGACATCCCCACCATACTCGTAGTCCTTCGCCGGGTACCAGTGCTCCCACGGCCAGAAGATCTCGGTCTCGATGATGGAGTCGCGATACCAGGCGTCAAAGAACCCCTCCGCGATATAGTCCAGCACAAACAGCGTATCGCCCTGCTGGAACAGGACCCCGCTCTCCTGGAATCCGATCTGGTGGGTTGGGCGCGTGACCACGACCACCTCGGGCCGGGTCACGTGGACGGCGCCGGCCAGAACTTGGAACGGCTCCTCGCGGGCCAGGTAGAAGGCCCGCTCGGTGGTGTCGGCCTCGCGCGCATAGACCGAAACGGTGTCGCAGGCGAGCCAGGTGCCGTACGCGCAGCCCTCGCCGGGACAGGCGGGGCGCTTGACGTAGGGGAACGCGAGGCCGGCGGGGCGGATGACTCGGCCCTCCACCGACTCGGACCCCGAGTCTTGCCTCTGTGGAGTTCCGCACGCGGCCATGAGCACTCCGAGCACTCCTAGGATCGTCCCTCTTCCCACCATCGGCACATTCCTCATCGGTGCGGTACCCGGTTCAGCTTGTCGAACAGATCGGATAACGACTCACCGCTCAGATGCACGCCAGAGACCAGCACGTACTCTTCGCCGTCGAACACGAAGGTCCCGTACGTGCCGCTGTCGGCGGAGCTATGGCCGTAGGCGTTGACCACCGGGTAGCCGTTGATCATCTGCCCGCGTATCACGATCGGATTGCCGAACACCTGGCCCAGACGCTCGAGTCGCTTCCCATCGATCAGCGCATAGGAGCAGCCGCCGGTGCCGCAGAGCCGGGTGGAGGACCGGACCACGTAGTCGTCAGACCCGTCCCGATTGAGATCGGCCCGGAACCCAAACACCGGTTCGCCTGGCTGGTAGTCGAGGTAGCCGAGCGCGGATTCGACACTCGGGCTCTTCGGGAGCTCGAGTTCCGCCGCCGAATGCACGGTAAAGGCCCAATCACCCTCTTGCGCGGGCAGGGATGCGCCACGTGCCAGGAGAAGCAGGGCCAATGCAAGCCAGAACTTCGAGTTCGTCCAGCAACCCTGCCGGGTCACGGCCAGGGGACGCGTCGGGATCATCGTGTTCCTCAGGTAGTCGAGACTGTCGTGATCCACGGCCGAACTCGGAGGCGAATCATGCCAAAGCTATCACTATGCCTGATTCTTGCTGCCGCGGTGTTCCCATTTGCGACCCGGTCCGTCTGGGCCCAGGGCCCGGCCGTAATGCCGATGCCGGCATCGTACGAGGCAGAATTGCCTGGACTACGTCACCAGGAGGCTCTCCCGGTCCAGACGATGACAGACGTAAGAACCGATCGAGAATTCCGTTCCAGCCACTGGCAGGAGGGTCTGGTCCTTGGCGCCATGTTGGGTGGCGTCTTCGGTGGCCTCATGGGGCATGGGCTCTGTAAATTCGACGAAAGTCAGCGGAGCTGCGGTGGGACAGCCATCAAAGGGGCGTTGCTGCTGGCTGCCCCAGGTGGTGGTCTCGGTGCTCTGATCGGAGGTCTGTTCCCCAAGCCGCCACCAGAAGACCAAGAGGACTACTCCGCCCCAAACGCCTCGATGTAGTCCTCCATGGCTGCCGTGACCACCTCGAGCGCATGCTCCCGACCGTACGCGGGGCCGATCGACACGTGCGGCGGCTCGTCCGGCACCAGCTTGTAGGTCTCGAAATAGTGCCTGAGCCGCTCGATCAGCGCCTCTGGTAGCCCGGAAATATCATCGACCGCACACCAGAAACTGTCGGTGGCCAGGATGGCGATGATCTTATCGTCCGCCTCGCCGCCGTCCAGCATCGGGAGGCCCCCCACCACCCGCGAGTCCAGGATCACCTCACCCCGCGTGATGGGTCGCTCACTCACGACACAGATATCCAACGGATCGCCGTCGCCCTGGGCGGCGCTGGCCATGAGGCGCGCGGTCCGCACACCGCAATAGGTCCGCGGAATGATCCCGTACAGCGTCGGATGCTGAGACGAGCTCCGCTGGGGTCGGTCCACCCGCAGGTAACCGGTTTCCTTATCCAGCTCGTACTTGACCAGATCGAACGGCGTGATCTCAATGTAGGCGTGCACCAGCCCCGGCGGCTCAGGGCCGACGGTGAGCCCATGCCAGGGATGGGGCCGCCACCGATAGAAGGGCGCGGGGAACGTCACGTTGGAACTCCGTCTGCCGGATATTCGTCGTGTGTCGAGTGTACGTCTTTCGGAGTGTCTAAAGGACTCTTCATCTGGGTAAGCTGTGTCTGCCCGACACCGTAACGCAAGTCGCGTTCGCGCCGGGATCCACGTTCTCATGCATACCCGCTGTTACCAAGCTAGAGCGGCCCGAGTATCTTTCGCTCCGTTATCGATAGGCAACCGGCAGTTCCGTCACAAGGAGTGCATGATGAAGTCCGTGCGTCTGGCAGTGCTCGCATTCATCCTCGCCGTCGCCGCATCCCCTGCCCTTCTCTCGGCGCAGATCGTCCAGGAGCGTCTGGACATGGGAGTGCTGGAGCGGATCCAGCACGAAGGGCTCGAGAACTCGCACATGGATTCCCTCGCGGGACACCTGATGGACGTAATTGGTCCCCGGCTCACCGGCTCGAGCGCCATCAAGCGCGGCAACGAGTGGGCCGCCGCCATGTTCGAGAAGTGGGGGCTCGCCAATATCACTATCGAGGCGTGGGACAGTGCCTTCGGCCGCGGCTGGGAGCAGGTGTCCTACTCCGGTCGCATCGTGGAGCCGTTCACCCAGCAGTTGAACGCCACGCTCCAGGCGTGGAGCGGGAGTACCCAGGGCACGGTCACCTGCCCCGTCGTCATGATGGATGTGAAGGACACGACGGATTTTGCCAAGTATGACGGCCAGGTACGCGGCGCCTGCATCCTGGCCGGCACACCACAGGAAATTGGCCCCGAGTTCCAGGACCGGACGCGGCGGTTCGACGCGGACACGCTGCTCGCCCGGATGGGCCCGCCCAGCGATGAGCCGGCCCGCCCCAGGTATACCCCGGAACAGATCGCAGAGTGGCGCGCGCAGCGGGCGCTCCGCCGGGCTGGCATGCGCTGGATTCGAACCCAGGGAGCAACGGCCGTGTTGTTCCCGTCCGGCTGGACCTACGGCATTCTCCGAACCGGCGGGCACCCGGACGGACGGACCGCCCGCGACAGCGTCTACAACCCGATCCCGGCACTGCTCGTATCCCACGAGCAATTCGGCATCCTGCACCGGAATGCGCTCCGCGGTGTTCCGACCCGGCTCGAGCTCACCATCGAGAACCGGTTCCTCGACGACCGGAATTCCTATAACGTGCTGGCCGAGATCCCGGGAACCGACCTCGCGGATGAAGTGGTGATGGTCGGCGCCCACTTCGACAGCTGGCACAGCGGCACGGGCGCCACCGACAACGGGTCCGGGTCGGTCGCCATGATGGAAGCGATGCGGATCCTGAAGGCGCTCGACCTGCCCATGCGCCGCACGGTGCGGATCGGACTCTGGAGCGGCGAGGAGCAGGGACTGATCGGCTCCCGCACCTACGTCCGGATGCACGAGGACGAACTCGACAAGATCTCGGCCTACTTCAACATCGACAACGGCACCGGGCGCCTTCGTGGCATCTGGAACCAGTCGAACCCTTCGGTGAACGAGATCTTCGAGCAGATCCTGGCGCCGCTCCGCGACCTGGGAGTGCTGGGAGTGCGGAGTGGCAATACCGGCGGCACCGATCACCTCGCGTTCGATGCGGTGGGTGTGCCCGGCTTCAACTACATCCAGGATCCGATCGAGTACGGCTTCCGGACCCACCACTCGAACGCCGACACCTACGAGCGGTTGATGCTCGACGACCTGCGCCAGGCGGCGACCGTAGTGGCGTGGACCGTTTACACCGTGGCCAACCGTGACGAGATGATGCCGCGGAAGCCGGCGCCCGAACCGCCCCAGGCCGGTGGCGGCCGGTAAAGACGCCACTGGTTCACTCGTTGGTCCTTCGAGGCTCGCCCACGGCGGGCCTCGAGTCTGTTCGGGTCCAAGATCGGTGTACGATATCTTAGTGTGACCGAGACTACAGAGCCTAAAGCGCGATCGGAGTACCGTTGAGGGATGCCAGTCACTGACACGCCAATGGCACTGCGCCGACCACGATACCGCCACATGTGGGCTGCGCTCGTCGCACTCGGTGCGCTCGCGTGCCAAAATGATGACGCCACAGGCCCCAACGCCGATACCCCCGCTATCCTCGTCGGGGCCGGCGACATCGCGGTCTGCGGCGACCCAGCAGACGAAGCGACCGCACTCCTGCTCGACGGCATCCCGGGAACGATCTTCACCACGGGTGACAACGCCTACGAGGACGGCACAGCCCAGGAATTCGCGGACTGCTACGAGCCGACTTGGGGCCGCCACCGCTCCCGCACCCGCCCCTCACCCGGGAACCATGACTATCACACCCCGGGGGCGTCCGGCTACTTCGACTACTTCGGTACCAGCGCCGGCGACCCGGCCCAGGGTTACTACTCCTACGACCTCGGCGCGTGGCACGTGGTGGCCATCAACAGCAACATCGATGTCTCGGCAAATTCACCTCAGCTCCAATGGCTCACCGCCGATCTCGCAGCCAACCCATCAGCATGCACCGCCGCCTATTGGCACCATCCACGCTTTAGCTC
>JABDII010000536.1 GCA_013003805.1 Gemmatimonadales bacterium | reverse complement strand
GCAGGACCTCGCCGATTGCCGAAGGCTGATAAGGCTGGATCGCTACGGCCGATCGAATCCGGGAGTCCAGCGCGTCGTGGTGAATCGGCAAGACGATTGGCGCCTTGCCATCGACCTCGATGACAATCGAGTCACCAAGTGCCGATCGGATCTGCTCCACGATTTCGTTCCAGCTCTCTACCGGCGTGCCAGCCACCGCGACGATTCGGTCCCCGGTCTCGAGGCGCCGGAGTGGCGCGCCGTCGGGTGGGATCATGCTGTCGACCACCCGCCCCACGACGGTGACGGGATTCACGGCGATCCCGTTCTTGGCGAGGAGGAAGGAAAAGGCTCCCCACGCGAAGAGGGCGTTCATGAAGACGCCGGCCAGGATCACGATCATGCGGACCCATACCGGCTTCGCCTCGAAGTACGATTCCGGCGGCACCTCGACATCGTCGCTCTTCCCTTCGAGGGCGCTCGAGGTCGCCTCCTCCTCTTTCGTGGCCATCTTCACGTATCCGCCGAGCGGCAGCCAGGAGACCGAATACTCGGTCCCTCCCCGCTTGAAGGTCAGCCAGGGAATCGGCGTGCCGAGGCCCAGGGAGAAGCGATGGACGAAAATGCCCGACAGCTTCGCGGCCACGAAATGGCCGGCCTCGTGGACGAAGACCAGAACGCCAAGCACCACGATCAGAGCGCCAACCGCGTAGAGCGCGCTCATTGCATCACCTCGGTGGCGCGGGTGCGAGCCCAGGAATCCGCGGCTCGGACGGCCTCGATGGAATCGGCGGGCACGACGGTGTGTTCCTCCAGGACGCCTTCGATGAGCTCGCCGATTCGACCGAACGCGATACGCCTATCGAGAAACGCAGCGACCGCCACCTCATTGGTCGCATTGAAGATGGCTGGAGCTGTTCCGCCGGCTCGTCCCGCCGCGACACCGGCTCGAAATGCACCGAAAACATCCGAGCGGACCGGTTCGAACGTGAGGGGCCCAGCGGCAACGGGATCAAAGCGGCGCGTGCCTGTGTCCGCCAGCCGCGTCGGGTGGGTCAGCGCGTAAAGGATCGGGAGTTCCATGGACGGGAATCCCAGTTGAGCAATGACGCTGCCGTCTTGGAACTCGGCAAACGCGTGAACGATACTCTGAGGATGAACGACGACCTCGAGCGCATCGTAGGACAACCCGAAGAGATAGTGCGCCTCGATCAACTCCAATGCCTTGTTGACCAGGGTCGCGCTGTCGACGGTGATCTTGTTCCCCATCTTCCAGGTGGGGTGGCGGAGGGCGTCTTCGACGCTGGCATGCGCGAGCCGGTCAGCGGACCACTCACGAAACGGCCCGCCCGATGCCGTGAGGATCAAGCGGCGGAGCGCAGGCTCTTGTCCGGTAATGCACTGGAGCACGGCGTTGTGCTCGGAGTCCACCGGCACCACCTCCCCTCCTCCCTGCTCCGCTGCCCGTGCCACCAGCTCGCCCGCCATGACCAGGGTTTCCTTGTTGGCGAGCGCGACTCGCTTGCCCGCCCGCAAGGCCGCGAGAGTCGCGTCGAGCCCAACGGCGCCCACGACGGCGTTGACGACAATGTCAACATCGGGCCGGGTGGCCGCCTCGACCAGGACTTCTGGTCCCGTGGGCCCGGTCCCCCCGTTGCCAAGCACCAAGCCCGAGAACGCCGGTCGCCACTCCCGTACCTGTTCCTCCAATGTCTCGCGATTCTGCCCCGCAGCCAGTGCCACCAAACGAAAATGGTCGCGCTGGCGCCGGAGCACTTCGAGCGTACTCCGGCCGATGGAACCGGTGGATCCAAGAATGGCAACGCCGCGCATTACACGATACCAAATGCAAGATAGAGGATGGTGGCCGCTGGAAGCGCAAAATACAACGAATCCAGCCGATCGAGCATTCCACCGTGCCCGGGAATGAGGGTACTGGAATCCTTGACCCCGGCCTCTCGCTTCATGAGTGACTCGACCAAGTCGCCGACCTGTCCCACGACGCCCAAGAGCAGACCGAAGATCACCCCTTGCCACACCGGCACACGGAACCCCGAAGGCTCCAGCACAACGGCGACATAGAGCAGGGAGGCGGCGACGGCACCGATGACCCCGGCCATCGCCCCCGAGCGCGTCTTTCCTGGACTCACCGTGGGAGCGAGCTTCGGCCCACCGATGGCGCGGCCGGCGAACATGGCCGCAGTGTCGCACACCCACACGACGACGAGTGGGAAAAAAACGAGCGCAACCCCCGCCCAAGACCGGGGGCCCTCGTGGGGGTGTCGGATCGCCAAGAGAAAAGCCGGAAGTGCGCCAGCGTACACGACTCCGAACAGCGTCGTTGCGATCGCGGACAGGGGCTTCTGGTCCGGGCGGCGGGTTCCCAGCACCCAGGTGAGCAGCACGAGAAGCCACGCCGCCGCGAGCGCGATCCACCCACGAGCCGCGGCTTCACCGAGATCTCCTCCCGTCAGCACGGTGTAGGTCACGAGTGCAGGTGCCGCGGCGCCGATCAGTCCCAGTCCCCAGGCGGCATCTACCCCGCCCTTTCGGGCCAAGTCGAAGACCTCCCGGGCGCCGAGTGCGCCGACGGCCGCCAAGGCGAGCGCCAGCACCATACCGCCTTGGTAAACCACGAATACGGACACCGGGACGGCGACCGCCACAACGCTGACACGTTGTACGAAATTGCGATCCATCAAACCGTGACGCGACCGAACCGGCGATCTCGTCGCTGGAACTCGAGGATGGCTTCGAATAAGTCACGGCGGCCGAAGTCCGGCCACAGCACCGGGGTGATGTACAGCTCGGCGTAGGCCAGCTGCCACAGGAGGAAGTTCGACAGGCGCAGCTCCCCTGACGTGCGGATCAAGAGATCGGGATCGGGCCATGGCGCCGTGTGGAGTTCCTGCGCCAACCGTTCCTCATCAATATCCTCTGGAGCGAGCCGTCCGGCGGCCACGTGTTCTGCGAGGATCTTGGCGGCGCGAGTGATCTCGGCTCGGGAGCCGTAGGAGATGCAGAGATTGAGTGCTAACTGACTGCCGGCGCTGGTCTCGGCCACGATCCGATCGACCGCTGCGCGCGCGGCGGGGCTCAAACGGTCCACCTCTCCCAACACCGAAACGCGCACTCCGTTGCGCCGGAGCTCATCGAGCTCCTTCGCGATGTAGTGCTCGAGCAATGACATCAGGGCCTGGATTTCGTCAGGCGGCCGTTTCCAGTTCTCCTGGCTGAAGGCAAAGAGGGTCAGCACTTTGATCCCTGCCTCGCGGGCGCCTTCGACGACTTCTCGGACGGCCTTCATCCCCGCGCGATGACCCAGCGGCCGCGGGAGGGCGCGCTCGGTGGCCCATCGCCCATTGCCGTCCATGATGATGGCGATGTGCGCCGGGACCGCCCCGTGGAGGCGAATCTGGTCGAGGATGTCTTGGGCCATGGGCACTACACTTCCATGATTTCCGCTTCTTTGCCCTCAATCAGGGAATCGATCCGCTCCGTGTGCGCGTCCGTGTGCTTTTGCACGTCCTTTTCGGCGCGCATCTTGTCGTCCTCCGAGACATGCTCGAGCTTCTTGATCTTGCCGATCACGTCGCCCCGGGCATGCCGGACGGCCACCTTCCCCTCTTCGGCGAGCTTGTGCACCAGCCGAACCAGTTCTTTCCGTCGCTCCTCCGAAAGGGCCGGCAGCGGGACCCGAACTAGCCCACCCTGGCTGGATGGGTTGAGACCCAGATCGGAATCGCGGATGGCTTTCTCGACAGCCGGCACGAGCGATTTGTCGAACGGCTGGACGGTGAGGAGCCGTGCCTCCGGGGCGGCCACCAACGCGACCTGGTTGAGTGGCATGGGACTCCCGTAGGCATCGACTTTGACCAAATCGAGGAGCGAAGTTGTTGCCTTACTACTCCGGATGGTCGCGAGCTCACGCTTGGTGTTCCCTACCGCTTTGTCCATCAATTCTTTCGCGTGCTTAATGAGCTCAGGAATCGTATTCATGACACCAGCGTCCCGACCCGTTCGCCCCGCAACGTTCGTACGATGGCGTCGGGTTCCTTGATGTTAAACACCGCGATCGGCAACCGATTGGCCTTGCACAGGCCGAACGCATTTGCGTCCATCACTTCGTAGCCATTTACGAGCGCGTCATGAAAGGACAACTGGGGCAGGAACTCCGCGTCCGGGTTGACCTTGGGATCGCTCGTGAACACCCCGTCGACGTTGGTGGCCTTCAAGAGGACTTCTGCTTCCATCTCCAGCGCGCGCAGGACGGCGGCCGTATCGGTCGAGAAGAATGGATTCCCCGTTCCGCCTGCGAACAGCACCACGCGGTCCTTTTCGAGGTGCCGTAAGGCCCGCCGCCTGATATAGGGCTCCGCGAGGGATTCCATCCGAATCGCGGTCATGACTCGGGTGTGGACCCCTCGTTTCTCCAGCGTGTCTTGCATGGCCAAGGCGTTGATGATGGTCGCGAGCATGCCCATGTAGTCGGCGTTCACCCGGTCGAGGCCCCCCGCGCTCGCGGTCACCCCCCGGATGATGTTGCCGCCACCAACCACGACACCGAGGGCGACGCCCATGGCGCGGACCCGCTCGATCTCGTCCGCGAGGGCGCCCACGGCGTCGAAGTCCAAACCGATTCCGCGTTCTCCCGCTAGCGCCTCACCCGAGAGCTTGAGCAGCGCGCGTCGGTAGGCGGTCGCCATCAGGCCTCTCCGACCTTGAATCGGGCGAAGCGTTTGACCGCGATCGCCTCCCCCAGGGTGCCGGCGGCTGCCTTCACCAGCTCACCAACGGTCTTGGAGTCGTCTTTCGCGAATGGTTGTTCCAAGAGTGTGCGCTCTGCCACGAATTTCTTGAGTTTGCCGTCGACGATCTTCGGGCGAATCTTATCCGGCTTGCCCTCGGCGGCCACCTGCTCTTCGGCGATCCGCCGCTCCCGCTCGAGCAGGTCGGCCGGGATGTCTTCCGCCGTGACACCGATCGGGTCGGCGGACGCAACGTGGAGTGCCAAATCACGCGCTAACGCTCGGAAGTCGTCGGTTCGAGCCACGAAATCCGTTTCGCAGTTGAGTTCCAGCAGCACGCCCACTTGTTGATTGTGGTGGATGTAGCTCACCACGACGCCTTCGGCGGCACTTCGCCCGCTCCGCTTTTCCGCTTTCGCCATACCCTTCGTCCGCAGGATGTCGGCCGCGGCCTCCATGTCGCCTTTGGCCTCCTCGAGGGCGCGCTTGCAGTCCATCATCCCCGCACCGGTCCGCTTGCGCAGTTCGGCGATGTCCTTGGCAGTAATCGTCTGTGTCGCCATCGGTCCTCTATGTCGTATTGCGATAGGAAAACCGCCGCCCGCAGCCCCGAATGGGCGGCGGCGGCGGCGGCTCCGTTACCATGAACCTTCTGCCCTACGTTTCGGAGTTCGCCACCGAAGGGGCCGGCGCAGCCGCGTCCGGCTCGGGCGTGGCGGAAGGGGCCGCGTCTGCGCTCGCCGATTCCGTCTCCGATTTCAGTCGAGCGGCAATGGCCTCGGGCTTCGGCCGGCGCTTGCGGCGCGGCCGGCGCCTGCGGCGCTCCGATTCCACATCGCCCTCGGTCCCGGCGTCCGTGCTGTACGTCTCCGCCTCCAGGTCTTCGGTCGCCTCACGCACCGGCATCTTCCTGCGGGCCTCCTTGATGACCCCTGCGATCGCGTCCGTGATCACGGAGACACTGCGAATCGCGTCGTCATTACCGGGGATCGGGACGGTGATCAGATCCGGGTCGGCGTTGGTGTCGACGATGGCCACCACGGGAAGACCCAGCTTGTTGGCTTCGGCGACGGCAATCCGTTCCTTCTTGGCATCGACCACAAACAGCGCGCCGGGGAGCCGGCCCATCTGCTTGATGCCCTCGAGATTCCGGCTCAGCTTCACCTTCTCTCGCTCGAAGAGGAGGCGTTCTTTCTTCGTGTAGTTCTCGAATTCACCCTCGGCAGCCCCCTGTTCCAGCACCCGCAAGCGATGGATCTGCCGCTTGATGGTCTGGAAGTTTGTGAGCGTCCCGCCGAGCCAGCGCTCGGTCACCCAATACGCGCCTGCATCCCGAGCGACCGACTCCACCACGCCTCTGAGCTGACGTTTGGTGCACACAAACAGCACCCCGTCACCTCGCATGACGACGCTCTCGAGCAGCTCCTGCGCCGCCTTGACCTGTCGCAGGGTCTTCTGGAGATCGATGATGTAAATGCCGGAACGTTCTGCGAAGATGAACCGGCGCATCTTCGGATTCCACCGACGCGTCTGGTGACCAAAATGCACGCCGGCTTCGAGGAGATCCTGCAACTGCGGTTGTGCCATGCGAATCTGCCGTTTCCGTCTCAAGTAGGGTTCATCGTCCACCGCGTTCAGCTGCCGATCCGACCCCAGCAGGGCACCCCGACCGGAATCCCGCGATGTGTGTGTTGTTGCGCGACGGGAAGACCCGCCCCGCCGCCATTACCGCTTCGAGAACTGGAAGCGCTTCCGAGCTCCCGGCCGCCCGGGCTTCTTGCGCTCCACCATGCGCGCATCGCGCGTCAAGAGCCCCGCCGCGCGCAGCTTGGCTCGGTGCGTCGTGTCCGCTTCCAAGAGGGCCCGGGCGATGGCCAACCGAAGGGCCCCCGCCTGGCCGGATGCGCCGCCGCCCTTGACATGGGCTTTGACGTCGAACGCGCCCAGCGTGTCCGTCGCGGCGAAGGACTGCTGAATGTGTTGCACCAAGGACGGCCGCGGGAAATAGTCACCGAGGGTTCGGCCGTTGACGTCCCACTTGCCGGTCCCCGGCGTCAGGTAGACCCGAGCGACGCTCGTCTTGCGCCGTCCAACCGCCTGCCACCGGAATTCCGGAGTCACCGATGCCGTCATGACTTCACCTGACTTGCCTGAATGG
>JABDII010000337.1 GCA_013003805.1 Gemmatimonadales bacterium | reverse complement strand
CCCGTCCGAGTGCTCGGTGACCCGGCCCGGGTGCGCCAGATCCTGCTCAACCTGGCGTCGAATGCCGTTCGCTACACCAAGGAAGGAAGCATCACCTTCACGCTCGCTCGGGAAGGGAGCATGGGTGTTGTTCGTGTCTCGGATACAGGGGAAGGCATCGCGGCCGAGCAGTGCGGGCACATCTTCGATCGATTCTATCGCGTCGAGTCCTCTCGCAGCCGAGCGCATGGCGGCGCAGGCCTGGGCCTTACGATCGCTAAGTTATTGGCACAGCTCCAAGATGGACGCATCGATGTGGTGAGTGAGCCTGGGCGCGGCAGCACATTCTCACTTTGGCTCCCTACAGCTGAATTAGAGGGGCGTTAGAATCCTCTCATACTGCTGATTTTTCCTTCTCAACGCGGTCACCATACACGAGCTTTGCCGTGTCGTCGAACATCAAACGTCACAAGGAGGCTCGTCATGGATTTGCAGTTGCGGCCGACCTCGGCCGTTCTCGTCGCAGTGGGCGCGCTCTTCACCGCCGCCTGCATGGAAGACCCCGGGATCGCCGATCCCACAGCCGCTCAAGGCATCGCCGTAACGTCCGAGCCCGAGCTCGGCGCATCCAGCGCCAACGACGCGGCCACGCACACGTACGAGATTACGGTCACCAACCTCACGACGGGGCAACCAATGTCGCCCGGCGTGTTCGTGACCCACACCAAGCAGCAGAGCCTGCTCTCAGTGGGAAGCGCGGCCTCGGAAGGGATCCGGCTCATCGCGGAGAATGGCGATCCATCGACGGCCGTGGGAGCGGTCACGGGGCAGCCCGGCATCTTCGACGTCCAGTCCATTGGCGCCCCGATCCATCGCGTCGGAGGGCCGGGCCCGAATAGCCTCACCTTCCAGATCACGGCCCGCGCCAACGCAAACCGGTTTTCGTTCGCCGTGATGCTCATCTGCACGAACGACGGATTCACCGGACTCGACGGCATCAAGTTACCAGGTGGGTTCAGTCCCGCGACCTACTATACGGCAGCCTATGACGCCGGCACCGAGATGAACGATGAAGCGAGCGGGAGCATCGTACCGCCATGCTTCGGGATCGGTCCGGTGAGCGGGCCCGCCGGCGGGGGGGCGCGCACGCCAACATCTGACGTGATCGCCCCGCACGCAGGAATTCAAGGCGGCGCGGACCTCGACCCCGCGCAGCATGGATGGTCGGAGCCGGTGGCAAGGGTCACGATTCAGCGCGTGGACTGAGGGCAGGCACTCGCTGTGTGGCGGACGGGCGGTTGGGCGGGTCGAACCGCCCAACCGTCAGACCGTCGCCGTCAGGGCCGAGTGAGATTGGCTGTGGGTAAGAACTCCGGTGGCCTACGTAGCTGCGACGCCTGCTCGTACGCGTAGGCCAGTTTGATCAGGGTCGGCTCATCGAACGGTTTCCCCATCATGCTCATCCCAACCGGCAAGCCGAAGACGTGCCCCACGGGCACCGTCATGTTGGGATAGCCCGAGACGGCCGCCGGGGATGAGCTCGCACCAAGGAAGTGATCGCCATTCACCAGGTCGGTGGTCCATGCGGGGCTCCCAGTAGGAGCCACGATGGCATCTAACCGATGTTCGGCCATCACGGCGTCGAGTCCTTCGGTACGCGAGAGCCGACGGCACCGGGCCAAGGCCTCGACGTAGGCATCGTCGGTGAGCGGGCCTTTCTCCTCTGCCATTAAGAAGATCTCCTGCCCGAAGTATGGCATCTCCCGTTCTCGGTTGGCCTCATTGTAGGCGATCAAATCGGCGAGCGTCCGCACGGGCGCATTCGGGCCGAGGTCAGCCAGGTAGGCATTCAGGTCGGCCTTGAATTCGTAGAGCAGCACCGTGAACTCGGCATCGTCGTAGTCGCCGACGCGCGGGATATCGGCCGGGTCCACGATCTCGGCGCCGAGGCCGCGCATGACCTCGATAGCATCATTCACCAACCGATCCGCCGAGTCGCTGTAGCCGAAGAATCGCTTACGAGCCACACCGATGCGCGCGCCCTTGAGGCCGCCTGGGTCGAGGAACTGGGTGTAGTCGCTGCTTCCCTTCCCTTCATTCGACACGGTGAGTGCGTCGCGTGCGTCGGCGCCCGCCATCGCGCCGAGCAGAATGGCGGCGTCGGTTACCGTACGCGCCATGGGGCCGGCCGTGTCCTGACTGTGCGCGATGGGGATGATGCCCGAGCGACTCACCAGCCCGAGGGTGGGCTTGATACCCACCAACGAATTGGCGCCGGAGGGACAGACAACCGACCCGTCCGTTTCCGTGCCCACGCCGACCGTCGCGAAGCTCGCCGCAATCGCGGCACCCGTTCCCGAACTCGAGCCGCAAGGGTTGCGGTCGAGCGCGTAGGGGCTCAGGCAGAGGCCGCCGCGGCCGCTCCAGCCACTCACCGAGTTGGTCGAGCGGAAATTGGCCCATTCGCTCAGGTTGGTCTTGCCCAGGATCACGGCACCCGATTGGCGAAGCCGCGCTGCCACGAAGGAGTCGCGGAGTGGTTTGGCGCCCACCATTGCGAGCGATCCGGCGGTGGTCTCCATCCGGTCGGCGGTGGCGAGGTTGTCCTTGATGAGCACGGGGATGCCGTGCATGGGTCCCCGGATCCGCCCGGCTTTCCGCTCGGCATCGAGACCACGTGCGATCCGTATCGCCTCGGGATTGACCTCGATCACGGACCGGAGAGCGGGACCATGCCGGTCGAGCTCGTTGATCCGAGTGAGGTACAGCTGACAAAGTCGCTCCGAGGTGTACTCCCCGGTTTGCATGCCCTCCTGGAGCATGGCAATGGTCGCTTCTTCCAGCTCGACGGCGGCTGATGAGGTCATTGGCCACGGGGAGCCGCGCCGGAGTAGCTGGGGCACAGCAAAACACGCCGAGGCCGCGATGCTCGTCTCGAGGAAGTCACGGCGCGAGACCTGGCCATGGCGGTGGGTCAAGACATCTGGGGTCGTGGACATAATCGATGAACCTCGGGCTGGGTCGACAGGATGGAACGAGGTGCGTCCAGTTGCCGGCAACACGCGGAGGGGTGACTTGCTAGGATAGAGTCCTGAAGCGAAGTGCGCTAGTTACCGCCGTGAGGTGTTCCGGTTGTTCCTTTGCTGGCATGACGCGACATCCCTATCTTTGCGCTATGCCAAAGCCCAACGGGCGTCCGATCGAAGAGCGGCTCGAGACTCTGGAAGCCGCGGTTGAGAATCTCCAGAACACACTCACGGGTCTGATCGAAGCCATTGCCCGGCGCGACAAGGTGTCGGGCGATTTGGCGGATGTTCGCCCCATCACCACAAAGCCGCTAAGGCCTCGCAGGCTCCAACCCTCGATTCCCGGTCCGTTCACGACCCTCCTGTCCCGCGGACCGCAGTACTGGATCAGTCGCGTTGGGATCGGCCTCCTGTTGTTCGGGGTGGCCTTTCTCTTCAAGTACGCCGTCGACCAGGGCTGGCTCACCCCGGAGATCAGAGTCGTCTTCGGCCTCGCCCTCGGGGCGGTCCTCGCGACGATCGGTTTTCGGGTCCACACCGCGCAGCGCTGGTTCAGCCAGATCGTGCTCGGAGGGGCGGCGGCTACGTGGTACATCACCGGGTTCGCCGCCTTCCAACTCTTCCAACTCGTCAGTCATCCCGTCGCATTCGCCTTCATGGTCCTGGTCACGGTGTTTCTGTTCTGGGCGAGCGTGCGTCAGGACGAGTCCGTACTCGCGGTGCTGGCTGCGGTCGGCGGACTCGGTACACCGTTCTTGCTCTACACCGAGGCCGGGTCGGTGCCGGCTCTCATCGCGTATACCTCCATCCTCCTCGTGGGAACGAGCGCGATCTATCTCTTCAAAGGGTGGCAGTCACTGCTCTGGGTGACCGCATTGGGCGGCTGGTTGGTGCTCGTGCTGGCGTTCGGGGAGGATCCCGGGGCCAACCGGGTGGCCCTTCAGAGCGGCGTGATGGTGGTCTGGCTGTTGTTCTGGGTCGTGCCGGTCGGTCGCGAGGTGCTTGCCCGCCGCGAGCCGAGCAAGTGGTCGTATCCGAAATCCTGGGTACTGGAACCCCGTGAAGTGGGGGTGCGGCACAACCAGCTCGCAGTTCTTCTGATCGCGACCGCGGTCGCCACCCTGTATGCCTCCCATGTCGCCTGGCGGCCGACCGACGACACGGTATGGGGTGTGATTGCCTTGGTTGGTGCTGGCTTATACGGGCTCGTCGCATGGTACCTGAGCCGACCCGACGGAGTCCCGGCACTCCGGCCGGCACACATCATTACCGGGGCAGTGTTGACCGCGCTCGGAATCTCGCTCTTGTTCCGGGGTCACGCCGAAATCGTTCTCTTTGCGGTCGAGGCGCTGGCACTGCACCTGTTGGCGAAACGGCTCGGCGAGCGGTCCGTCGGCACGGCCGGGCATCTCCTGTTCGGATTGGTTGCCCTCTGGCTGGCCCAGCGCCTTACCGCGGAGCCGCCACCGGAAACGGCAATCCAGAACTGGCGGGCGCTGGCCGACGCGGGCGTGATCGCCGCGCTTCTCTTGGCCACACGATGGATCAATCGACGTATAGCGCCGGTGTATTGGGTCGCAGCGCACCTCGCCATCCTGGCCTGGCTCTGGCGCGAGCTGAGTGTGCTCCCCGTCGGCGACGGCATCGTGACCGGTGCGTGGGGCGTCTACAGCCTGGGACTCCTGTTTTTCATGCCGAAGGCTCGCACCGTCGGCCTCGCGACCCTGTTCGCGACCGCGGGCAAGCTGGTGCTGTTCGACCTGAGCCAGGTCGAGCCGATCTGGCGTATTCTCTTGTTCTTGAGTTTCGGCGCAGTGTTCCTGGCGCTGGGCTACTACTTTCGGAGCGGATGGAACCGAGGGGAGGAGAACGGCTCACCCCAGGCGGGCGGGCGGGAAGGCGGCAGGTAGGAAAGTGCAATCCGGTTGCCAACTCGTTTCAGCCTGTTCCCCTACACTCCTACTCTCCCACACCCTCTCGTCGCCTTACGGACTATTGATCCACCGCTTCACTTGCTCCGCCAGCACCGTCAGCGGAACGGTACCGTTGAGCAGCACCACGTCGTGAAACTCGCGCACGTCGAACCGCTCGCCCAGCTCTGTTTCGGCGAGATCTCTCAATTGCCGAATGGTGAGCTCACCCATCTTATAGGAGAGTGCTTGGCCCGGCCACGAGATATAGCGGTCGGTCTCGGTCCGGACCTCGTGAAGCGAGAGCGCGGTGTTCGCAGCCATATACTCCATGACCTGGTCTCGGCTCCAGCCCATCGCGTGTATCCCGGTGTCTACCACTAGGCGGCAGGCGCGCCACATCTCATAGGTCAACCGCCCAAAGCGACTGTAGGGATCGGGGTACATCCCCGCCTCGATTCCCAGCCACTCGGAATAGAGACCCCAGCCTTCGCCGAACGCATTGATGTAGGCATGCCGCCGAAAGGCGGGCAAGCCTTCCTGTTCGCGCGCCAACGCGGTCTGCAGGTGATGCCCGGGCACCGCCTCGTGGAGGGTGAGTGCCGGGAGGGTGTAGAGCGGGCGGCTCGCCAGGCGGTAGGTGTTGACCCAGTAATAGCCTGGCTGGGTGCTGCCGACGGGTGAGTCGATGTACCGGCCCGCGGTAAACTTGGGAGCCAGCTCCTCTGGCACTGGGGCCACTCCATAGGGAAGCCTGGGCATGGTCTTGAAGAGCGAGGGTAGCTTCCCGTCCATCTGCTTCGCGAGATAGGTCGCCTCCTTCAACAACTCGTCCGGCGTCTCCGCGTAGAATCGAGGGTCGGTTCGGAGGAACTCGAGAAAGGCGGCGAAGTCGCCGGAGAACCCGACTTCTTCGATGATGTCCATCATCTCGGAGCGGATGCGCCCCACCTCCTCGAGCCCGATCTCGTGAATTTGTTCCGCCGTCAGGTCGAGCGTGGTGAAGTGCTTGATCAGATAGGCGTAGTATTCCCGCCCGTCCGGCAGCTCGGAGGCGCCGATCGTAGTCCGGGCGTTGGGGATGTAGTCCCCGGTCATGAAGTCGTGGAAAGCCCGATACGCGGGCACGACGCTCTCCATGATGGCAACGCGGGCTGCGGCCCGAAGGCGGTTGTGTTCCGTGCCCGGAATCGTGCTTGGAAATGACGCGAACGGCGCGTAAAACACGCTGCTCTCGGGATCGCCGACCACATGAGCGGCGATGGTCTCTTCGTACCCCTCGAGGGTTACCTGCGGTACGCTGAACCCTCGTTCGAGACCCGAACGCATGACCCGGACCTGCTGGTTCACGTAATCCGGAAACGCCCGGAGCCGGTCGAGGTAGTTCTCGTAGTCTCGTACCGACCCAAGCGTCATGTCATCAGGCAGCCGCGCGAATCCGATGTGGAAACCCCAGTCCGCGTTGATGGGCATCTCGTAGGTCTTGAACTCGAACTCCGACAGGCGATCCAGCAACTGGCGTTCGAACATGTCGTGACTCACCCGGTCGACATCCCCCAGCGCCGAGCGATCGATCTGCTTCAATCGCTCGAGCACGCCTCTCCGATACCCCGCCCGCCGTGCCTGGTCCTGAGCACGAACGGAAGGCAGACGATCATCGTAGCGGCGTTCACCGACAGAGGTGGCAAACAGAGGATTCTCTTGGAGCTCAAACTCCCAGGCCTCATCGAACAGCGCGTGAAGCTCCGCCGCCTGCTCCTGGGCCGTACTCGAGGCAGGCCACACCGAAGCGACGGCAAGACCGAAGCTGATGACCAGAAGGACACGGGAATACCTCATGCCGGAGACTCCTTAGTAAGCTGAACATCCTGCTCGTCACTCCTTACTCCTTACTCTTCACTCCTCATTCCCTACCTCATCAAGATCGTCGATCCCCACACGATAAACATCATGCCGAAGGCTCTGCTCCAGAACTTGCCATGGGGGGCGATTTGCTCGATACAAATGACCACCGTCAGCGCCACCATCCACAGCAGGTTCATGATGCCGAGGATGAAAGCCAGGCCCATCAGGGCCCAACAACAGCCGAGGCAGAAGAGCCCGTGATGGAATCCCATCCGGTACGCGCCGAGCGGCCCGTTTCGCCAGGAAGAGAGGTAGTACCCCAGAGGGCTCCGGCAGTGCGTGAGGCAGGCGGCCTTGAGCGGGGTGAATTGGTAGAGTCCAGCAGCGAGGAGAACCAGCGCCCCGACCTCCGGGTGGTGTGCCAGGATGCCGTGGCGGAGCGGCGTCAGTCGCTCGAGGCCTAGC
>JABDII010000334.1 GCA_013003805.1 Gemmatimonadales bacterium | reverse complement strand
GGATAGAACTCGCCGGTCACGTTTGAGATGATCGGAATGTCGGGAGGCCGGACGCTCTGGCTCATCAGCACGTCGGTGAGCGGTGCGGCAGCCGGCTCGACGATCTTGGTGTGGAACGCGTGACTCACCGGGAGTCGGGCTACCCGCAATCCCTCTGCCTGAAGGGACTCGATCGCGGCCTCGACGGCTTCGGTGGCTCCACCGATGACACATTCCTTGCTGCTATTCAGGTTGGCGACGACCACGTAGCCGTCGACCGCGTCCAGCAGCTCCCCGACCCGGTCCACCGGCCCGAACACGGCCGCCATGAGCCCGTTGTCGCCCAGGGAGAGATCGGTCATCGCCTTGCCACGCGCCGCGACGGCGGTGAGGGCACCGGCAAAGGGCAGCGCTCCCGCAGTCACGAGGGCGCCGTACTCACCCAGACTGTGTCCCATCACCATATCGGGCACCACGCCGAAGGCGCCCAGTACACGAGCCAGGGCGGTATCGACGGTCAGCACCGCAGGCTGCGTGATAGCGGTCTGGCGGAGACCCTCCGCCGCTTGGGCCACCAGCTCTTCATCGGCCGGGTCGACGAAAATCCGATCGGTCAACGGCCCGCCGATGAGCGGCTCCATGGTCCGATCGGCTTCCACGTAGGTGTCGGAGACGATCGGCTCCGTGCCGCGAAGTTCCGCCAGCATGTTCACGTACTGCGACCCCTGGCCGGTAAAGAGGAAAGCCACCTTCCCGGGGCGGCCGCGGCCAAGGCAGATGCCCTTGTTGCGGAGCGCCTTCCACCTGCCCTCGTGTCCTTCTTCGAGTGCCTTCAACGCCTTCCCGGCCAGGTCGGCCAGGCCTTGGGCGTCACCGAAGTCGATAGCCAGCCTGATCGGGGCCTGGAGATCCGCTTCGCGCGGTACGGTGGGAGGCGGCGCGGTTCCCTTCTCCGCCTCCGCTTTGATCGATCGGAGTCGGTCGGCGATCTCGGCCTCGGAGGTTCCGCCCAAGACCAGTGCACCGCGAAGCGGAAGCTTGAGCGCCGCATGGACCGCAGGTGACTCGGCGTCGAGCTCGGAAGATGCGACCAGGGTTCGCTCACGTTCGAGCCTGCCCGGCACGTGCTCCTCGAGCACAGCGTGGAAATTGGTGCCGCCGAATCCAAACGCACTCACGCCGGCGCGGCGTACCGACTCGCCATTTGCTCCTCTCTTTTCCCACGGCGTCAACTCGGTGGTGACCCGAAACGGCGAGCGGGCAAAGTCGATGGCCGGATTCGGTGCGTGGAAATTGAGGTTTGGCGGCACGAACTTGTGTTTGAGCGCCAATGTCGCCTTGAGGATCCCCGCGGCCCCCGCGGCCGCCTTCAGGTGACCGATATTGGATTTCACAGATCCCAATGCGATCGATTGTGGCGGCAGCCCGTACCCTCCGAAGACCTCAGCCAGACTCTCGACCTCGACGACGTCTCCAACCTTGGTCGAGGTCCCGTGTCCCTCCACGAGATCGCCGGCTTCTGGGTCGACACCGGCTCGTTCCCACGCGCGGCTGACCGCGAGACGCTGCCCGATCGGATTGGGAGCGGTGATTCCCTTCCCCCGCCCATCGCTCGAACCGCCCAGCCCGCGAATGACCGCGTAGATCGCGTCGCCGTCGCGTTCCGCATCGTCCAGCCGCTTGAGCAACAAGCAGGCGGCCCCCTCGCCCATGACGAACCCATCCGCCCCGTCGGCATAGGGACGGGTCCCCGTGGCAGACAATGCTCCGATCTTGCAGAACTTCACGAAGGTAGACGGGCTCATATTGGCGTCGATGCCGCCGGTGAGCACCGCGTCGTAGTCTCGCTCGACCAACCCTTCGATGGCGGCACTGACCGCTGCCATTGCCGAGGCACATGCAGCATCGGTGATGTAGTTGGGGCCTTTGAAATCGAATAACGCTGCTAGGCGTCCGGCGACGACGTTGGCCAACTCGCCGGGCATCGTGTCTTCGGTGATGTCGGGAATGCGTGTCTGGACGCCGCTTCGCAGCTCCTCCATGACCGCACGTCGCACGTCATCGTCCAGGGTCTGAAAGCTGGGCGCCTCGTCCAACTGTTCCGCGATCTCGGGGAAGAGGACCCGCATGGCCGTCATCAGATGGTAGTCCCCACCGAGGGCGTTCCCCATGATCACGGCGGTCCGCTCCCGATCGAGCGCCCGCTCGGGATAACCGTAGTCCGCCAGCGCTTCCCGGGTCGAGACAATCGCCCATTTCTGGGCAAGGTCCATCACATCGCTCACCTTCGGCGGAATCGGCAGGCGCCAGCCGAGCGGGTTCCAATCACACTCTTGCACCCAACCGCCGATCTTCGAGTAGGTCTTGTCCACCGCCTTGGGATCGGGATCGTAGTACTTGTGGGAATCCCAGCGATCGCCGGGAACGTCGCACACGCTATAGCGGCCTTCGCAGAGGTTCTTCCAGAACGTCGCGGCATCCGGGGCGTCCGGAAGCACAGCACCTACCCCGACGATGGCAATCGCCCGGTCAGCAGTCGATTTCATAGACTCTCACTATTTCGTGAACGCTCCAGCGTGCCGTTATCGGCTCCCTTGGCAACACATGCTCATGTCTCGTATTCCTGGTAGAGCTTGCGGGCTAACCGATCCATGTCTTCCACCAGCCCGGCTTGCATACCGTTGATCGCCGGAGCGCCCAGCGACTCCTCAAACGTCCGAAGCTCTGTCGCGGCGATGCCGCCGGCCCCGATGACCCAGCGTTGTCCTTCGGCGGCGGCCTTCGACGCTGCTTCCCTGGCGTAGACTCGACTCGCCAAGGCCAGAGCGTCAGGGTCCAGCCGCGCATCGGCCTTCTCGGGCAGGGCTCCGTTCATGGCACCCGCGGCCC
>JABDII010000489.1 GCA_013003805.1 Gemmatimonadales bacterium | reverse complement strand
CGCTATCCAGCCCGGGCCTGGGCCAGATGGCGGGCCACCTCAGCAAAACCGAGGCCACGGTCGGCGGACCTCATAAACCCCGGTGGAGTTGGGAGCCGCCCAATGAAGTCTTGCACATTGCTGACACCCACGCTCACCGAGACGTACTCGAACGCGGCCGCGGCGTTCCCGCTGTCTCCAATGAAGAGCCAGTCATCACGCTCGCCGTCGAGGTCTATGACGCTCCCCTCCGCTACCGCTCGAACCGCACCCCGACGGAGCCGGCGGCACGCCCGTGACGGCAGTCGACGTGCTTGCCATCGACGCGGGCCTTGCCGCGGTGAAGGGAATGGGTTGATTTGGCGAGAGGCGGGAATTCACAATTCAGGCTTGAGGAGAGGACACCATGGCGGGATACACCTGTGAAAAGTGCGGCATGAGTGTGGGGACCATGACCTGTGGTCAGTGCGGCAAGGAGCTGGAACACGACCAGCTCACGATGGACGATGGATCGACGGTGCACATCTCCCAGTGCCCCGACGGACACGGCAAGATCAAGTCACCGATGTGCTGCGGCCAAGATATGACCTGCGCGGTGGCGTAAGCGCAACTGGAGCCGGGCGCCCGGGCGGTGTGAAGTGCACCGCCGCGCGGGCTCGCCAGGCGACGCGTGAGGGTCCTCGCAATTGGAGCAACCGGCTCGATCGGCCGGCACGTCGTCGACCTGCTGGCCGGCCAGGGGCACCACATCGCGGTGCTCCACCGGGGGGAGACTGTCGCGGCATTGCCGGAAGGCGTCCGCAAGATCCGTGGCAATCGTAACCGGCTGGAGGACTCCCGGGCGGTACTTGAACGGTTCGCCCCCGACGTGGTCCTCGACCTGATCCTCTACACCGAGCCGCAGGCACGGGCGATGGTCAAGGCCTTTCGCGGCAGGGCCAGCCGTGTTGTCGCTGTCAGCAGCGCCGATGTGTACCGGAACTACGACGGCTTTCGCGGCAGAGTCACGCCAGCACCCGACGCGGTGCCGCTGGCGGAGGACGCCCCACTTCGCGAAACACGCTACGTTTATCGCGACGAGTCCATGTCCTTTGAGTACTCGCACGACTACGAGAAGATCCTGGTCGAGCACGTCGTCCTGAGCGAACCTGATCTGCCCGCAACCGTCCTGCGGCTCCCTGCTGTCTACGGCCCCGGCGACAGGCAACACCGGCTGAGGCCCTACCTGCAACACATGGTGGATGGCCGGCCGGCGATCCTCCTAGAGGAGGGACAGGCTGGCTGGCGATGGACCCGCGGCTACGTGGAGAACGTTGCTCGGGCCGTGGCACTCGCAGTCACTGATGCTCCGAGCGCCCACCGCATCTACAACGTGGGTGACGAACCGACCCTCACCGAGCGGGAGTGGGTGGAACGAATCGGCGCCGCGGCCGGTTGGACAGGCGACGTGGTTACCGTGTCCGCCACCGGATTGCCGGATCAGATGAGGCAGCCTCTCGACTGGCAGTACGACCTCTGGACCGACACTCGGCGCATTCGCTCCGAGCTGGGCTACGTGGAACCGGTTTCCCTGGACGAGGCTGTGCGACGCACGGTGGACTGGGAACGTCTGGAGCTCGATGGGGCCACCCCGCTGGACTACGGGGACGAGGACGCGAAGCTGGACCAGTGAGAAGCTGGCGGTTTCAAAGGAAGGATTGAATAGTGGAGCGGGTACGATCGTCCGCGCCTGAGCCCAGACCCCCCTCGTCAACGACACCACCACCGCGGAGCGACCAGTGAAAGATCCCCGACTCCGTGAGATCCTCAATCTCCTCGACCCACCTACCGGGAAGCGACTATGGTACGGCGGAGCCACGGTTACCGGAAGCCTTCGTGGGGTCACGCCTGAACAAGCAGCATGGAAGCCGGCTCCCAAGCGACACTCCGTCTGGGAGTTGACGCTCCACCTGGCCTATTGGAAGTACGCAGTGCGCCGAAACCTCGAGGCCCTACCACAGGGGACGTTTTCTCGCTCCCCGTCCAACTGGCCGGACGTGCATAAGCCGGCGGACGCGCCTCACTGGAAGGCCGATCGCGCCTTGCTGCGCTCTCAGCATATGGAGTTGGTCGAGGCGGTCCGGGCGTTTGATCCGCGAAGATTGGACGACCGAGTGCCAAGCAGCAAGCATTACCGGTTCGTGGACCTCATGTTCGGCATTGTGAGCCACGATCTGTACCACGTTGGCCAGATACAGTTGCTCAAGCGCCTGTATCAGACCCGGCGCGGACGGGCGCACTAAGAGCGTTGGTGTTGATGTGCGCGGTGACTTCATCGGCTTCGTGTTCCTTTTCCTGCCGGCGGAGGTACTGTCGTGGTCCGGTGCTACGCGGCCCGTATCGGTTCGTACGCGACCCCATGTGCCTCGGAGCCGGTCTCGCCCTCATGGGTTCCGCGCTGTACTATGAATCGGCGACGCCTCGGCTTTGCTGGCGTGTTCTTTCTCATTTCCCATCTGTTCGTAGCGTGGTACGTGGAAGACGCCCTGCGACGCATGTTCATAGAGGAATACGACGCCAACTGTCGCCGAGTTCGGCGGTGGTGGCCGAGATCATCCTGACGCGGAGGCCAATTGGCGCGAGTCCCGGACGACATCACCCTGGAGAAAGTCGGTCCCGGGAACCTGGCTGAGTGCGGCATCGGTTGCCTCACCAACCCCGACCACATCGGCCATCAACCCAAGGTCCAGTGGCTCGAGCAACGGTTCAAGGAGGGCTTGCGCTTCCTCCTGTTTCGGAACAAGAAGGGCAA
>JABDII010000487.1 GCA_013003805.1 Gemmatimonadales bacterium | reverse complement strand
GTCCACACCAACCTCATCAAGTTCCTGCAGGGTTTCCGGTACGACGCCCACCCCATGGGTGTGTTTCTGGGGACAGTCGGGGCGCTCTCCACGTTCTACCCCGATGCGAAGGACATCCACGATCCGGCCAACCGCTACGCCCAGCGGGTGCGGCTGATCGCCAAGCTGCCGACCATCGCGGCCTACGCCTTCAGGCACTCCCACGGCCTTCCGATCGTGTTACCGGACAATGATCTGGATTACATCGGCAACTTCGTGAACATGACCTTCAGCATCGGCGGGAAGCACGAGCCCAACAAGGTGCTGCAGCGGGCGCTCGAGATCCTGCTAATCCTGCACGCCGATCACGAGCAGAATTGCTCGACCAGCTCGGTCCGGGCGGTCGGGTCGTCCCACGTCGATCCCTTCTCCGCCATCGCGGCGGGGATTGGGGCCCTCTATGGACCGCTGCACGGCGGGGCGAACGAGGCCGTGCTCAGGATGCTCGACGAGATTCCGGACCAGGCCGGCGTGCCGAAGTTCATCGAACGGGTGAAGGCCGGCGAAATGCGGCTCATGGGCTTCGGGCACCGGGTCTACAAGTCCTACGATCCTCGAGCCAAGCTGATCAAACGAGTCGCAGATGAGGTCTTCGAGCAGACCGGCTTGAATCCGAAACTGGATATCGCGCTCGAGCTCGAACGGATAGCGTTGGAAGACGACTACTTCGTCTCTCGGAAGCTCTATCCCAACGTAGACTTCTATTCCGGCCTGATTTACCAGGCCATGGGCTATCCCAGGGACTTCTTCACCGTCCTCTTTGCCCTCGGACGCCTGCCCGGCTGGCTGGCCCAGTGGGAGGAGATGTTGCTCGATAAGGAGCAGAAGATCGCCCGCCCACGGCAGGTCTACATTGGCGAAGGGGAACGGAAGTTCGTCCCCATGAAGAATCGCAGCTGACGCCACGGCCCAGCGGGGCTATTCGCCCCGCTGGGCATCCCCTTCCAAATACGTGTAGCCTTCGAGTCCGGCCACATAGTCGGCGATGAACCGATTCGCCTCCGGCCGGCTCAGACTGGTGGCCCGCCCCACTTTCCGCCGGAACGTGGCCAGCAGATCCGCGGCATGGAATTGGACGTATTTGAGCACCTCGGTCACCGTGTCGCCGTGAACGAGGTCGGTGATCTCGTATCCCGCCTTGGTCATGCGGACGTGCACGGCGTTGGTGTCCCCAAAGAGATTGTGGAGATCGCCAAGGATTTCCTGGTAGGCTCCCACCAAGAACACCCCCAGCACATAGGGCTCCCCCTCTCGGAAGGGATGGAGCAACAGGCTATGCTGGGGCTCATGTCCTCCCACGAAGAGATCGATGATACCATCGGAATCGCAGGTGATGTCGTGCAGCGTCGCCCGCCGGGTCGGCTCTTCCTCGAGTCGGTGAACCGGCATGATGGGAAACACCTGGTCGACGGCCCAGCTGTCCGGCAGTGACTGGAAGATCGAGAAGTTGCAGAAGTAGCGGTCGACCAATGCAGACTCCACATGGCCCGCGAGCTCCGCGTTGCTCACCCGGTCCTCCCCGACCACGCCGGCCACGGCGTTCACGGTACAGAGGTAGAGCTGCTCCGCCTGGGCCCGCTGACGGAGCGGCAGGACTCCGCTGGCAAAGAGCTCCTGGGCCCGTTGCTTGGCGAACACGGCGTCGTGGAACACTTCCATGTCGCGATCGGACCCGACCAGGTCCAGGTTCTCCATCATGTCATGGAGGAGAGGATGCGCGTCGGGGGCGAGGCTGGGCAGCTCGGGTCCTCCTTGCGACTCAACATCGGTCACGTCCACGAGCAGCAAGGCATGATGCGCCGTGATGGCGCGGCCGGACTCGGACACGATGTGCGGCATGGGGAGTCGTTCCTGCACACACATGGTCGCCAGACTGTGCACCACGTCGTAGGCATATTCGGCCATGGTGTAATTGGTGCTCGTCGCCCGATCCGACCGTGAGCCGTCGTAGTCCACCGCCAACCCGCCACCGACATCGACATGGGAAATGGAGAATCCCATGCGACTGAGTTCGGCGTAAAACCGTCCGATCTCCTGGAGCCCCGCCTTGATCTGGCGAATGTCGGTGATCTGGCTGCCCAAGTGGAAGTGGATCAGTTTGAGCAGGTCCTGGCGTCCCGCGGCCACCAGGCGGTCGAGCAGGCTCACGAGTTGGCCGGCGCCGAGCCCGAACTTGGACCGTTCGCCGCCGCTCTTGGCCCACCGTCCCGCACCCTCCGCGGCCAACTTGATCCGTACCCCGATCTCCGGGGTTGCGCCCATCTCTTCGGCCGCCTCGAGCAGGGTGTCCAGCTCAGAGAGTTGCTCGAGCACCACGAACACCCGGTGGCCCAACCGCTGCCCCATCAGGGCGAGCCGCATAAACTCGGGGTCCTTGTACCCGTTGCAGATGATCAGATGATTGGTGCTCTCGCTGAGTCCGAGGATGGCCTGGAGTTCGCCCTTACTCCCGCACTCGAGGCCGACGCCGTACCGCTCGCCAAATTCGACCACCTCCTGCACCACGTGGCGTTGTTGATTCACCTTGATGGGATAGACCGTGGTGTAACCACCGCGGTAGCCGGATTCCTCGATGGCGCTGGCGAAGGCGCTCCCCAGCGCCTCAATTCGCGCCCGGAGGACGTCCGAGAAGCGAATGAGCAAGGGAAGGTGGATCCCCTGCTCTCTCAAATCCATCGCCAGGTCGTAGAGGTCGAGTCCCCGGCGCCGTCCATCCGCGCTGGGGTTCACGGTCACGTGTCCCTTGCCGTTGATGCGAAAGAAGCCGAGACCCCACCGCCGCATCCGGTAGAGCTTCTCGGAGTCTTTCCCGGTCAAACCGGCGTCTGGGACAGTATCCGGG
>JABDII010000333.1 GCA_013003805.1 Gemmatimonadales bacterium | reverse complement strand
GGTCAGCCCGACATAGACGTGGCGGTCGATCGTCAGGACATCGCCGCCATCGACGGTGGCGGGCGCCGTGATGAATTCGAGTCTGCGGTACGGCCTGAGAGCCTCGGCGATGCCGGTCGTCTGGGTCGCCGTGAGGCGACACCAGGCCGTGTGATGATGGCCAGCTCGTCCAGCACGACGGCGGTGTCCTCGACGAAAACGGCATCCGGCAACTCGGGCTCCGCCAGCAGTCGTACCAGGTCCACGCCGAGGTTGATGAGACACTGCTGGTAGCTCTCATGCTGCATCGCTGCTCGTGTCACATCGATCGGCTCGCGAGCGAGATGGGTGAGTTCGCATCGGGCAAGACTGGGGCTCACCGCTCGAGTGAGCGCGATGGTCACGGCTCGGTCATGGCGCCGCGACCGAGTCCTCCCGGGCGCGCCGCGCCGAGGCCGAGTCGGCCGCCCGGATGGCTCCCCGAACGCCCGCAGCTCCCGGGAGCTTTGAGGCGCCGATCGCACTGTCACGCACCCGCTGAGAGTCGGGATCGACGGCCGCGTTACGCTCTCCAGATGCACAGCCCAGCGCGAAGAGCAGAACAACACCGAGGGCCAATCGGTGCGGCATGCTCGTCGTCATCGAGGCACCGTCACTTTCTGGGGGACCACGCGTCCCTTGCTCACAATGGCAATGCCCACACCCCCGAGAATGAGCACGGCCGAAACGATCAAACGGAGCGACACGTCTTCCGACAG
Source organism: Gemmatimonadales bacterium (assembly GCA_013003805.1). Classification (GTDB taxonomy): domain Bacteria; phylum Gemmatimonadota; class Gemmatimonadetes; order Gemmatimonadales; family GWC2-71-9; genus JABDII01. Next base: position 6,776 of record JABDII010000333.1, on the reverse strand, counting down.
GAAGAATACTCCCCCCATCGCTGCCAAGACCGGAACGGAGAGCTGTACCGTCGCCGCCCGCGTCCGGGTGAGGCCTTGGAGGGCCGCGTACCACACCACGTATCCTAAGCCGGATGCCAGTGCCCCCGAGAGGATTGCCAAGAAAATACCGGTGCCGGAGAGGTTTGTCTGTGAGAGCGTCACGAGACTCACTCCGAGAACCAGCGGTACCGCGCGGACGAAGTTCCCGGTCGTGTCGGCCAGGGGGTTGGCGGCGCCCCGGCCCCATAGGGAATACAACCCCCAGGAAATGCCAGCCACAGCCATGAGCAGCGATCCGATGGGTGAAGGTGCGGTTAGACCGGGGGACACGAGGTACACCAAGCCGGTAAATGCAAGCACCAGTCCCACCCATTCCCAGAGGTGAGGTCGCTCGCCGGAGCCGAGTGCCGCGAGGATCATGGTCACCTGAACCAGGCCGAACAGGATGAGCGCCCCAGTTCCGGTGCTGAGGCTCAGATAGGCGAAGGAAAAGGGTACGGCGTACAGGAACAACATCGTCGCGGATACCCAGCTGCCGCGTGTCGGCGGTACTTCCGTCCGACGGGTCAGGGAAGAAACCAGTACCAGTGTCGCGGCACCCGATACTACTCGGATGGTGGCGAAGCTCGACGCGTCGATCGTGGCCTGGCCCAACGCCATCCGGGCGAGAACCGAGTTGGCTGCGAATGCGATGAGGGCGAAGAGCGTCAGCCCTAACGTTCGCGCCGTGTGAGCCGTTCCCGGCCCGTACGGCTGCACTACCGTGGCCGTCGTTCGAGCGTGGGGATGATTGTCTCGATTACCTGGTCGTAGCGGGTTTCGACCTGCTCCTCGGTTCGAAACCAATATCGGTGCGCCCCGAGCTCCACGTAGTCACCACCCCCGAAGTCGACCACATAGTAGTGCGCTTGATCTCCATAAGGACCTGGGAACCCGGGGAAGCGAGCCACCGAGAGCCCTCGAGTCTCGTAGGTCGAATCGGGCTGAAACAGCCGGAACGCGCCATTTGTGACAATGGAGCGATCGATCCACATGACCGGGAGCTCTCCGACCGGGATGGCCTGGAGATCGTGGTCTCCGAGAGTTTCCCGGGAGAGCAAGACGACCGCATTCCGGAATGGTGACTCCATGCCTTGATCGAGCGCAGCCGGGGGCAGTGGGTCCTCTCGGAACCGGCCGGCGAGGAATGAGTCGGGGTACGCGAATCGAACGCCGAGTTGCTCGGCTTCGTACCAAATCATTCCTGCCCCAGGGTTGTCGCCCGTGTCTTCTTGCTCGCCGTTGGCTTGACAGGCAATCGAAGCGAGTGCGGCCAGCGCGAGGACGGTTACGAGTGAAGCCTGCCGCCGACATCTCTTTCGATGCGCGGTGAACCTCGCATCTGCGGATGTCACTGGCCCTCCTCGCCGAGCGGCTCCCACAGCTCGATCTTGTTGCCGTCCGGATCGAAGCACCAGCCGAAGCGACCGTACTCGTACTCTTCGATCTTGTCGTCGACTGTGACCCCCGCGGTGCGGAGCCGCTGGAGGAGTCCATCCAGGTCGTCCACCCGGAAGTTGACCATGAACCTGGCATCGCTCGGATCGAAATAGGTTGAGTCGTCTGGGAAGATGCTCCACACCGTGCTGCCGATCCGGTTCGGGTCATCGAGCTGCCGCCAGGAGAACGCGTGTCCGCCGTAGTCCTCCGGCTCGACGCCCAAATGCTCGTCGTACCACTGGCGCAAATCCTTTGCTTTCTTAGACTTAAGAAAGATCCCACCGATTCCGGTGACTCGGGCCACGCTCCCCTCCTTGGCGTTGGTGCCGGTTAGGTGCATTGCCGATTATCCCCCTGCCTGTGCCAGGATGCCGGTTCCCTGAGTGGCCCGCAAGGCGCCACGTCTGGGTAGTTTCAATCTCTAGCCCCCGTTCACACGAGCTTAAAGGTCTCTTCATCTTGAGTGGGGTAATCTCCGACGGGGAGATTCCTGATGATCGAAATCCGCATTCATGGGCGCGGAGGACAGGGCGGGGTGACCTTGGCGAAGATCATCGCCACCACTCGCTTCCTCCAGGGTCAGTCGGTGCAGGCCTTTGGCCTGTATGCGGCCGAGCGCTCGGGTGCGCCGCTCCAAGCGTTTTGCCGCTACAATAACGATCCGATCACCAACCGAAACCTGATCTACGAGCCCGACCACGTGATCGTGCTGGACCCCACTCTGGTGGGACCGGCGGTCAGCGGTGGGCTCAAGCCCGGTGGCTGGATCCTGTTCAACTCCACCGAACCCCCAGCCCACTTTGTGGCGGACTTTCCCGCGTATCGGATAGCCACGGTGGACGCCACGGCCATTGCGCTCGAGAACCGTCTCGGTACCCGCAGCGTCCCGATCGTCAACACGGCCTTGGCCGGTGCGGCTGGACGGATGTTGGGGATGGGACTCGAGGAGGTCAACGCCGCGCTCGAGCACCTCGGATTCATCGGCTCCAACATCACGGCTGCGGCCCAGGCCTACGAACGACTGCGCTTACTAGAAACTCCGCGGGCGGATCAAGCCCCCTCAGGTGGCGCTCCTCCCCTCGTCGCTCCGCGCGCGCCCGGATTCTTGGGAGGCCTCGGTGGCGAGCTCCCGCGTATCCAGACCGGACAGTGGGCCACCGAGCAGCCTCAGCGCCAGCAGATGGTCCCGCCCTGCAACCATGTCTGTCCTGCCGGGAACGACGTGCAGGGCTTCCTCCACGCGCTGGCCCAGGACCAGACCGACGAAGCCCTGGACATCCTGCTCCGCACGACCCCGTTCCCTGCGGTCTGTGGCCGGGTCTGTCCGGCACCGTGTATGGACAACTGCAACCGTATCGGGCTGGACGGTGCCGTCAACGTTCGGCAGCTCGAGCGTTACGCCGGCGATCATGGCGACGTCGAGGTGGCGGTCAGCGGCAAACGGGATGAGCATGTGGCGCTCGTCGGCTCCGGTCCTGCGGGTCTGAGTGCGGCCTATCAGCTGGCGCGTTTCGGCTATCGCGTCACCGTGTACGAAGGCGGTTCCGAGACCGGAGGCCTCTTGCGTACCGGCATCCCCAGCTTCCGCCTCCCGGCCGACGTGTTGGACCGAGAGATCGGGCGCATCATCTCGCTCGGCGTGAAGGTCGAGACTAAACACCGGATCGACCGCGCGCGTCTCTTGGAGATGGCGCGGTCTCACGATGCGGTGCTCGTTGCGACGGGTCTCCAGGAATTGCGAGGCCTTCGTCTGGGTGTTGCAGACTCGGCAGCGGTGGAGCAGGGTATCGACTTTCTCGATCGCGCCCATCAAGGAGAGGTGCACGTCGACGGCGAAGACGTCCTGGTCGCTGGTGGAGGCAACACCGCGATGGACGCCGCGCGCTCAGCACTCCGGCTCGGGGCTTCGAGTGTGCGGGTGGTGTACCGACGCACCCGGGACGAGATGCCGGCGATTCGTGAGGAGATCGACGAGGCCCTCGAAGAAGGCGTGGCCATGGACTTCCTGACCCAGCCCGTGGGACTCAACGAAGAGGGCGTCGACGATGCTGGTCGCTCCCGCTTTCGACTCACGTGCCGCCAGATGAGACTGGGTGAGCCCGACGCCTCGGGGCGGCGGGCGCCGGTGGAAGTGCCCGACTCCGACTTCGGTGTTACCTGCCACCGGCTCATCCTCGCGTTGGGTCAATCGCCGGACCTGACCGTGTTCCCCGAAGGCACTGAGGTCCGCGAGGGAGAGCACCTGCTCGGTTTGCTGGAGACCCCGGTGTATGCCATCGGTGACTTGGCTACCAACGACGGCACCGTGGCTGGCGCGATCGGCAGCGGCCGTCGCTCGGCGTTCCATATCCACGAGGCTCTGAGCGGCGAGTTGATGCAGGTGAGCGAACATACCGAGGCACGCCGCCGTGTCGATGTGTGGCGTGACGAGGTGATCAATGCTGGGGCCATGAAAATGCACCTGTTCGAACGCATGGATGCTGGCGAGGGTACGACTCTGCCGATGGGCACGCGCCGCTCCACGTTCGATGAGATCCACCAAGGGTTGCCCGACGCCCGGGAGGCCAAGCGCTGCCTGTCCTGCGGCGTCTGCAACGAATGCGATCTGTGCGTGACCTACTGCCCCGAGGGAGTGCTCAAACGGGTGGGACACGAATTTGTGTTCGACTACTCTTTCTGCAAGGGATGCGGGGTCTGCGCGTCGGAGTGTCCGCGAAACGTGATCTTCATGAGTCATCTGTGAGGGCGTGAGCGATGACTGTCGAGTTGGTGACGGGCAATCATGCGGCCGGCTACGCATTGAGCGTCGCCGGTGAGGCGAACCGCACGGCCCGGGGAGCCGCCTGCGGCATCTACCCGATTACGCCGCAAACCGAAATCGTGGAATACGTGGCGAAGTTTCCGTTCACCAAAGGCAGAGTCGTGCCGGTGGAGAGCGAGCATAGCGCCATGGGTGTGTCCATCGGTGCCTCCCTGGCCGGTGCGAGAGCCTTCACCGCCAGCTCTTCCAACGGTCTCGCGTACATGACCGAGAACATCATGGTGGCGGGGTTCTATCGCCTGCCCATCGTTATGGTGGCCGTGAACCGCACGCTGGGCCCGCCCTGGAATATTTGGGCCGACCAAGGCGACACCTTGATGCTCCGCGATTTCCCGTGGATCCAGCTCTACTGCGAGGACAACCAAGACGTCCTGGATTCGACGCTCCTGGCCTTTCGTCTAGCGGAAGATCATCGGATCCTCTTGCCCGCGCTGGTCGCCATGGATGCGTTTATCGTGTCCCATACCCAACTGAAGACCCAGGTCCCCGAGCAGGCAGAGGTCGATCGCTTCCTGCCGGTGCTCGATTTGCCTCACCGCATGCGCCACGAGCATCCGACGACCATGGGCGGCCTGGTCTGGCCCCATGAGGCCACGTCACAGCGGCTGGAGATCGACGAGGCAATGGCGCGGGTGCCGGAGGTCTTCGAGGAATGCCGCGCGGCATTCGCGCGAGACATCGGACGTGAGGCCGGCAGCATGGTCGAGTCGCTCGGCACCGCGGATGCCGATCTGGTGTTGATCACATCGGGCACCATCGCCACCACTGCCCGTGAAGTGGTGCGCCGTCGCCGTGCGGTTGGCGAGAAGATCGGTTTCATCAAGATCAAATTGTACCGTCCATTCCCCGAAGCAGAGCTCAGAAGCCTCTGTCGAACGGCGAGCAAGGTGGCCGTGCTCGACCGAAACTACGCCGCCGGCCAAGGAGGCATCTTCTGGCAGGACACCCGTGCCGCCTTCCAGGCCCACCGAAACGATCTTCTGATCCAGGACTACTTGACGGGGTTATGTGGCGGCGACGTGACGCCGGCCGTGATCGATGCGGTGATTGCCGACATCGAGAAGCGGCACGAGGCCGGGAGCCCGGTGTGGGTGGGAATCGACGGTACAGAGGGAGACACCTGATGCCTGCCGACACGCAGAGCGAAGCCATCCCCGGCCGCTTGGAAGAGCGCCCTCAGATTCCGTGCAGCGAGGAATGCCTGCTCCGACCGGGAAACACCAACTGCGGCGGCTGCGGTATGAGCGTCGGTTTGACGATGCTGGGTCGCGCGCTGGCCGATGCGGGAGACACCTGCAGCCTGGTGATCCCTGCCTGCTGCGGGATCGTCGCGGCCGGGGGGTTTCCTACCACCAGCTACGGCGTTCCAGTCGTGGCCTCCACGTTCGCGGCGGCGCCTGCATTCGCGAGCGGCATGGCGAGCGTGCGAGACTTGAACGACGAGGCTGGTCAAGTGATCTGCTGGGCCGGCGACGGCGGAACGTACGATATCGGGATCGCTACACTGTCGGCCGCAGCCGAACGTAATGAAAACTTGATCTACATCTGTTACGACAACGAGATCTACGGCAACACGGGTGGGCAACGATCCTCTGCCACGCCACCCGGTGCCAAGACCAGCACGACGCCAACGGGAAAGCGCGAGGGCAAGAAGGACATCATGTCAATCATGACTGCCCATCGCATTCCCTATGCTGCTACTCTTTCGATCGGCCACCCGGAAGATTTCGCCCGGAAAATCACGACGGCGCTCTCACTCCAGGGGCTCCGGTTCCTCCTGTTGCACTCGCCCTGTCCTACCGGCTGGAAGTCAGAGCCGGCCGACTCGCTCCTGCTGGTACGGTTGGCGGTGGCGAGCGGGCTCTTCCCGCTCTACGAAGTGTGGGATGGCCGGACCTACCTGATCAACGTCGAGCCCGACTGGAGCGACCCAGCGGAATACTTCAAGCGACAGAATCGTTTCTCGGATCAGGTGATCGACCTCGACGCAACCCGGCAGTCCTGCCGAGAGGATTTCGAGCGGCTCCGCATCTTGGCCGAGCAGTTTCCCCACGACGAGTAAGCAGCCGATAGTAGAGCAGCCTCTGCGATTTGGAGCAGGCGAGCGTGGCTGGAGAGCGGGCCGGAATCGGGCGTAGCCGCGTGTTGCGGCCGGCCTACCAGGTCGTTGGGGCAGGCCGTTCGCTCAGGCGGTGGTAAACGCCTTCGATCTGATCCACCATCCGGTCGACGCCGTAACGCTCCTGGATGATCGTCCGGATTTGCTGTGCTTCGCGCCGCGCGCCGCGCGGGTCGCTCAGGAGTGAGACGAGATCGTCGGCGAGATCCTCTGTTGTGACCTCGGCTCGGTCAGGGCCATGATCAGCGAAGCACACTGCCCGGGCCTCCTCGTAATTCTCCGGCGTCACGATCCCGAAATAGCCCGTGCGACCGTAGGCCACGGTCGGCGCCGCAG
>JABDII010000451.1 GCA_013003805.1 Gemmatimonadales bacterium | reverse complement strand
CGGCACGGCGGACTTCGCCGCCGCCGCGCGCGGCGCCCGTTTGGCGGCGGCACGCATCGATTCGGCAACGGGCGATCGGCAGCTGACCGACATCATGAATTCGGCGCGGGGGTCGAGCGACGACCTGCGGCGAGCGACGGCGGACTTCCGCTCTCTCATGGAAGCCGCGCGCGCTCACGAGGTGAGCCTGACACGGGTCATGGTGGCCGCGGACTCCATCATGTCGCGTCTCGAAGCCGGGTCGGGCACGCTGGGACTTCTTGCGTCGGACTCGACCCTGTATCAGGAAACGACAGTCACCATGCGCACGCTTCGGGACTTGCTCGAAGACATCCAAGCCAATCCGCGGCGCTACTTCAAGTTCTCGGTGTTCTAATGGGGAAGCAAAGAACGGATCGCGAAGTAAGCGCTGGTGGCATCATCTTCCGCCGCGTTCTCGGGCAGCCGCCGCACTTCATGCTCATCCGGGATTCTTATCGGAATTGGGGGTTTCCCAAGGGGCACTTGGAGGACGGCGAGACACCGGCCGAAGCGGCAATGCGCGAAACCTCCGAGGAAACGGGGCTTGACGACCTCGTGCTGCACGGCCCGATCAAGATCATCGATTGGCACTTCCGCTTTCGGGGTCGGCGCATCCACAAGTACTGCCACTTCTTCTTGTTCGAGAGTCCCGCAGCAGATTCCAACCCCGAGGTCGACGAAGGGATCACCGAATGTCGGTGGTATCCTCTCGACGAAGCCTTGCGGCACCTTAGTTACGACAACGCACGGGGCGTGCTCAAGCGCGCGGGTGAAATGGCTCGGACACTCGTCGCGGTGGGCGCCGGTCGCCCCAAGCGGGCACCGACGACCTAACATATGCGGGCGATCGCCGCACTGCTCGAATCCCGTCGCGCAGTTCAAACACTTCGGCGGAGCGTTCCGAAGGGAGGACCGCAGGTGGTGTCCTGCCGCGGCACCCCAGCGCTCTATCGCCTGATGAACCAACGCATCGTTGAGGCCGTGGTGCTTGCCCCGTCCCGCTGCTCGCTTGCCGAGGTCGCCGGATTTCGAGCGAGCTATCCCACGGTGGCGATCCTGGCCTATGCACGATTTCGACCGGACGACGGGAGCCTGCTCGTGGAGTGTCACCGGACCGGCGTGCGCGCCGCTCTGGTCGAAGGCGTCGATGATCCGATCCTGGGCGAGGCGCTCGCCCGAGCGAGTCTCACGGCGGAACGTCGGGCCGGACTTGCCCGAGCACCCCGGCTTCTCCGGCTGACCGAGCCGATCCAACGCGAGGTCTGGGAGGTCTTGGTGGAGGAGGTCGAGCGACCCGTCGGGACCGACGAACTGGCCCACCGTTTCGGCGTGAGCCGGGAGCATCTCTCGCGCCAGGTTGGTGCCGGCGGGGCACCGAACCTCAAGCGTCTCATGGATCTCACCCGGACAGTCTGCGCCGCCCAGCTGCTCTCGAATCCGGGGTATACCATTCAAACAGTGGTCAGGCTGCTCCGGTTTACGTCGTCCAGCCATCTGAGCCGGACCGCGCGGCGTATCGTCGGCGTCCCCGCAACGGAGCTGGGGACCCTTGCACCGCGAGATATCCTGCTTCTATTCGTCCGTGGGAAGACCCGGAGCCGGGTCTAGAGTTCCCCAACCTCCCGCTCGTACGCCGCGAAGATCTCTTCGCGACCGATGACCCCTCGCAGATGATACGGCCCGATCCGGTCGACGACCGGAAGGATCTGAGCTCCCCTCGCGCCCAGGCGCCGCAGGGCCGTCAGGAGATCGTCGTCGATGGTGACGCCCTCGCTGAACGGATGCGCCAGTTCCCTTATGGGGGTTGAGCCGGGGATGGTCCGGTCCGACAGGGCGCGCTTGAGATCTTGTGACGTGAACACTCCGACCACCCGGCTCTCGCGGTCCACCACCGGGAACTCGAGCTGTCGGCTCTGGCGCATCATCGGGATGGTTTTCTCCAGCGACGCGTCCGCATATACGAATTCCGGATCGGTCTTGTAGGCGTCGGCGACGGTGAGTCGCCGCAAGGCGCCCTCGTCGGTGCCGTGGCTGAACCGTTCGCCCCGGCGCGCGAGCCACTCGGTGTAGATCGATTCGCGATGGAGCCCCCTGGCCACGACGTAGGAGAGCGACCCACCCAACATGAGCGGCAAAATCAGCCCGTAGTCGTTGGTCATCTCGAGGACCATGAAGATGGCGGTGAGCGGCGCGTGCATCGCCCCGCTCACGACGGCGGTCATGCCCACCAGGCCGAACGCGATGGGTGGAATGTTGGTGGCGGGAAAGAACTGTTGCAGCGCAACACCAACCGCCGAGCCGAAGGTTCCGCCGATAACCAGGGCAGGAGTGAAGACGCCGCCGACCCCTCCGCCTGCCAACGTGAGACCGGTCGCGGCGATCTTGGCGAACGCGAGGAGGAAGAGAAGTCCGGCGGGCTGACCCAGCACTAGGCCGAGATCGAGCGTCTGGTGACCGCGACCCCAGAGCGCCGGCTCGAACTGGCTCGAGACGGTTCCGATCACGGCAGCGGCAAACAGCAGCCGCCCCCACCGCGGAATGTGGTCCATCCAATCGTGGATCCGCCAGACGCCGCGCGCGTACACGGTTGCCACGGCCCCGCCCACGATCCCGAGGAGCGCATAGAGGAACAGATCGCGGGTGGGGCCGATGCTGTACTCCCGAGGAATGGCGACGACCAGGTCTTGGCCGAGGCCGATCCGGGTCACGGCGGCGGCGGCGACACTGGCCACGACCAACGG
>JABDII010000420.1 GCA_013003805.1 Gemmatimonadales bacterium | reverse complement strand
GTTCACCAGCCACTCGAGCCCCACGTGGTAGGGCGTGTCCTCCAGCGTCATGTCGATGCCGTGATTCAGGATGCCGGCCTCGATGCGCCGAATGTCCGAGGGCCCCGTGGGGGCGATGTTGTAGGGCTTTCCTGCCTCCATCACGCGGTCCCAGAGTTGATCCCCGCGACTCCCGTCGCGGAGGTAGATCTCGTACCCGACTTCTCCGCTCCACCCCGTTCGGGTAACCACGACCGGGATGCCGTCCAGCTCCGTCTCGAGGAAATAGTAGTACGGCAACTGGAGCACGCGTTCGCCGAACAAGGCCTGCACCACCGGCTTGGACTTGGGGCCTTGAATCTGGAGCGGTGACACGTCCGGCTCCGTGATCTCGACATCCATTCCCGAGTTGTAGGCGACGCCACGTGCCCAGAGGAGCACGTCGCTGTCCGCGAGGGCCAGCCAGAAGTGGTTCTCGCCCAGGCGTAGGAGGACCGGGTCGTTGATGATGCCCCCGTCCTCCGCCGTGATCGCCACGTACTTGCCCTGACCCACCCGGCACTTGGTGAGGTCTCGCGGGGTGAGGAGGTTGGTGAGCGCGAAGGCGTCCGGACCGGTGATCTCGACCTGCCGTTCTACGGAGACGTCCCACACCGTCACGTCGTTGAGCAGCGTCCAGTACTCCTGTTCCATGTCGTCATATTGGATCGGGAGGAACATGTGATTGTACACCGTGTACCCTCGGCAACCGGCCCGCCTGGTTGCGTCGAAGAACGGCGACCGGCGCAGGCGTGCGCCCCGTTGGACGGTCGCGATATCGAATCCCGCCTGCGTTACGCTCTCACCCATCGTCCCTCCTTGGAGTGTCGTGCCTCTCAACGCTCGAGCCTATGGTTGCCACACGTTGTTCTCGCGATTCTCGTCCGGATACACCCTTCGTGGGTCGAGCTCCACCCGCGCGAGCACCCGCTGGTTCGAGACACGATACGCGAACTGCGGACCCAGCTTCCACATCTCGACCGGCAGCCGCACCGTTTCCTTCCCGCCATCCGCGAAGGTGAGCTCCAGCTCCGCCGGCATCAGCATCGTGCCGCGATTCCTGAGATGGATAGCGGTCTCGCCCTCCGACGTAACGTGTTCGACTGCCTGATCGAGTCGAGCAGTGGAGTAGATCCAGCCACGCCAGAACCAATCGAGTTGCATGCCTGACGCGTCCTCCATGAAGCGGAAGAAATCGGCCGGCGTCGGGTGCTTGAAGCTCCAGGCCTTGGTGTATTCCGAGAACGCGCGGTCGAATCGCTCCGGCCCCAGCACCTCCGTCCGCAACAGGTGTAGCATCAACGCCGGTTTGAAGTACGCCGCCCAAAAGAGATCGTGTTGCTCGTCCGGCGGACGAGCCATGGCCTGCTCTTGCCCAGCAAGCGCGTGCTCCGGATAGAGATCAAGAGGTTGGTGGTCGATGGTGGTCGCGTACTCCTGTCCCGCAAAGTATTCCTGGACCGAACCGATGTCGATGAAGGTATTGAACCCCTCGTCCATCCACGGGTGGAGCCGCTCGTTGGAGTTGACCAGCATCGGGTACCACTCATGGCCAAACTCGTGAGTCAACACCCAATAGAGTTCTTCCCGCGAGCTCCCGCGCGGCACGAACGTGATCATCGGGTATTCCATGCCCTCGTTCGGGCCCTCCACCGTCGTGGCGTGCGGCCACGGATAGGGGGCCAGCCGCTCCGAGAAATGCTTGATCGAGACCCACGACATCCGGTTCGCTTCCTCCCAGAGCGTTGCCTCGGGCCGGTAGAAGGTCTGGATCAAGGTTCCATCCCAGCTGCTCGCGTCCCACCGGAAGTCCGGTGCCATGGCGAACCCGAAGTCGCGAACGTTCCGCGCCGAGAAGCGCCATATCTTGGGTCCTCGCACGGCGGTTCGTCGGGCGCGGAGCGCCTCCGCCCGCGTGACGATGGCCACCGCCGTCTCCGATGTCCTTGCCTGGGCAAGCCTGTTTCGTTGCGCCGCCGTCAGGACTGACTCCGGGTTGTCGATGGTGCCGGTCGCTGCCACGATGTACCCCGCCGGGACGGTGATGGATACGCGGAAGTCCCCGTATTCCTGGTAGAACTCTCCGGCTCCCAGAAAGGGAGCGATGTTCCAGCCGCTCGCATCGTCGTAGACCGCGGCCCGCGGGTACCACTGGGCCACCTGGTAGAGGCTGCCGTCACGGCCCATGCGTCCGTAGCCGTATTCCGGGAGCGTCCACCGCCATGCCAGCTCGATGTCGGCCGTTCCGCCATGGGGGAGTGGATGGGGGAGATCGACTCTCGCCAGTGTCCCATACACCTGGAACTCGAGCGATCGTTGGCCGGATGCCACCCACTCGAGTGTCATACCGCTGCCGCCGGTACACGAGAAATCGAATACCGCGTCGCCGAACAGGAGCGGGGGCACGTTGAGCACCGCCGCCTCACTTTCCTCGCCGCACCGGTTGGCGTCCAGCTTGAGCCAGAGAAACGAGAGAGCCTCGGGCGAGTTGTTCCGGTACCGCATCGTGCCCGTGCCCGTGAGCACTCGTGTCGCGGTATCGACCGCGACGTCGAGCGTGTAATCCACTTGTTGTTGCCAATAATCCGGGCCCGGTCGACCCGCGCCGGTACGGATCGTCGTGGCCGCCGGCAGGTCCAGTGACCTGAACGGGGACGGCCCCGGCCAGCCATGGGTGTCTTGTGCGGCGGCGGGGGCGGCAGCGGTCGTTCCGGTGAGCAACCCGAGCGCGAGAATCGTGTAGTCGACTGGACGCGAGAATCGGGTGCGGCGTGCAAGCGCTGGCATCGTGGCCTCCTGAGTCTCGGGCAAACTAACGACGCCTCATGGAAAGCCGCCAGGACGAGGCTCGTCGGCGTGCGCGGCCACAC
>JABDII010000372.1 GCA_013003805.1 Gemmatimonadales bacterium | reverse complement strand
GTGCTGAGGGGAAGGGGTTCGCCGTCGTGGCGGAGGAAGTGCGCCAACTCGCGGCTCAGAGTTCCGAAGCGGCGCGCGAGTCCGCCACGCTCCTGAGCGCGATCTCCGGTCAAGTGGCCGAGATCTCCGGGCAGATGCGGCGCGGCCAATCGGTCGTCGCCGGGGTCGAACAGTTGAGTGCCGATGCCGCTGGCGCACTCGAGGAGATCGTCGGATCGACGGAAGAAGCAGGGGGCCACGCCCGGCGCATCGCCACAACGGCTGCGGCGCAAGAGGCATCGTTCGACGAACTCAAGAAGCAGATCGAGCGTTTGGCGCAAGTCTCCCGGAAGACCGGGACCCAAACCGAGGCGCTCACTGGACAGGCCGCCGACGCCTCCCGTGGCCAGGCGGACCTCGAACGCGCCATCTTTGAGCTCCAAGAGGTGGCGTCGCAACTCCAGGCCATCACCAAGCACTTCGAAGTTGAACGCTGACGACGCCCCGCGATGCGGTTGGGAACGGGCCTACATCGCCCTCGGAAGTAACCTTGGTGACCGGGAGGCTCACCTGGTGGCGGCTCGGGAAGCCATGGCCCATATACCGGACACGCGGATCATTGCCGTTTCGGAAATCGAGGAAACGACGCCACTCGGCGGGCTGGACCAGCGGCCCTACCTCAACCAGATGGCGCTGGTAGAGACTCAGCTGGCTCCCCGCGAGCTGCTGCAAGCCTGTCGGGCTATCGAAGAGGCCGCCGGGCGAATCCGCACCGAGCGATGGGGACCCCGTACGCTGGATCTCGATCTCGTCCGCTTCGGAAACCGCACGATCGAGGACCCTGATCTCGTCATCCCGCACCCTGGGCTGCCTCATCGGGAGTTCTGGCAACGGGAACTCACTGAGTTGAGGGACTATGACCGATAAGGCACGCCCGGTCACCACCCGTGACCTGAGCATCATGAAGGCCGAGGGACAGCGGATCGTCGCGTTGACGTGCTACGATTCGTTGTTCGCCGGACTGCTGGACTCCGCTGGAGTCGATATCCTCCTCGTTGGGGACTCGGTCAACCAAGTCCTCGCCGGTCGTGACTCGACGTTGAGCGCGACCCTCGATCAGATGGTCTACCATGGGGCGTCCGTACGGCGTGGGTCTCAGCGAGCGCTGGTCGTCGTGGACATGCCGTTTCTCTCCTACCAGATCTCGGTCGAAGAGGCGATCCGGAACGCCGGCCGCGTCCTGCAGGAGACCGGAGCCGAGGCGGTCAAGCTGGAAGGGGGCCAGCCGATGCTGGCCACCGTCCGCGCGCTCGTCGAGCGCGGGATCCCGGTGATGGGACACCTCGGGCTCACGCCGCAATCGATCCACACCCTCTCCGGATATCGCGTGCAAGGCCGTGACGACGAATCGGCCGCGCGTCTGCTTACGGATGCCCAGGCGCTCGAGCAGGCGGGCGCATTCTCCCTCGTGCTCGAACTCGTGCCCACGGCCGTGGCGACGCACATCAGCGAGTCGCTCACCATCCCCACGATTGGAATCGGGGCCGGCGCTGGGTGTGACGGGCAGGTCCTCGTCCTCCACGACATGCTTGGCCTGAACCCTGGATTCTCCCCCAAGTTCCTGAAGCGCTACGCCCAGGTGGCGGACACGGTTCGTGACGCCGTCCGGCAATTTGCCGAGGAGGTTCGCACTGGAGACTATCCGGGACCAGAGCACGGGTTCGACTGAGGAATCGGAAGGTGTCGCCGTGGGCTTGGTGACGTCGGTCGACGAGTTTCGCGAAGCGCGACGAGCGTGGGCTGCCCAGGGCGTGCGCGTTTCCCTCGTCCCGACCATGGGATACCTGCACGAAGGCCACCTTCGGCTGATCGACGCCGCGAAGGAGCGCTCGGACGTCGTGGTGGTGAGTGTCTTCGTCAATCCGCTCCAGTTCGGGCCGGAAGAAGACTACGATCAGTATCCCAGGGACCTCGAGCGGGATCGCCGGTTGGCTGTCGAGCGAGGAGCCGCGGTCATTTTCGCCCCCGATGCCGATGTCATGTATCCAGCCGGCTCGGAGATTCGCGTGGTGCCGGGCACGACGGCGGAGCGCTGGGAAGGTTTGGCACGTCCAGGGCATTTCGTCGGTGTGCTCACGGTCGTCGCGAAGCTCTTCCATATGACGAACCCGCACGTCGCCTGTTTCGGACAAAAGGACTATCAACAATTGGCGCTGATTCGTCAGATGGTGCGGGATCTGAATTGGTCGATTGAGGTAGTCGGCGTGCCTACCGTGCGCGAACCCGACGGGCTCGCAATGAGCAGCCGGAATGTGTATCTGTCCGCCGCCGAGCGACGCGAGGCCCTGTCGCTGAGTGGCGCCCTGTCGGAGGCCCATGCCGCATGGCGTGCGGGCGAGTCCAGTGCGTCGACCCTGGAAGTGATCGTACGCCAGCGCGTTGAGGTGTGTCCCAGCGTAGCGCTGGAGTATATTGCCGTCGTCGATCCGGACCGCCTCGAGCCGGTCGATCGGGTGGACCATCGGTCCGTGATTGCAGTGGCCGCCCGAGTAGGGCCGACGCGATTGATCGACAATATCATTCTCCGAGACGGTCTCTCCGGAGCGACCTGACCGAATGCCGCGAAGGAACCCGATGACGATCGCCCCCGCTCACCCGGCCAGACACACCCGCGACACCCACGCCCACTAGGCCATTCGAACCCGTGACACGCGCTCGATCCTCGTCTCCGATGCTTCGGCCGACGCTTCCGGAATGGGCCATGATTTCGCCCCCCCGCTTGAAGCATGTAGAACAGGTGGCCGAGCTCCTGGTGCAATGGGCGCTGGACCTCGGCATCCCGGACTCAGAACGCAATCGGTGGTTGCGGGCGGCGTGGCTTCACGACGCGCTGCGTGACGCTCCGCCGGAAGAGCTCGAGCACTGGGCGCCGTCAGCCACTGGCCCGATGAAGCTGCGGCATGGACCCGCCGCTGCGGCCCGCGCGAAGGCAGAGGGAGAGACGGATCGGGGCGTACTCGACGCCGTGCGCTATCACTCGATCGGGTTGGCGGAGTGGGACATGGTAGGACGAATGCTCTACTGCGCCGACTAC
The DNA here is from genome assembly GCA_013003805.1 of Gemmatimonadales bacterium. Lineage (GTDB taxonomy): Bacteria > Gemmatimonadota > Gemmatimonadetes > Gemmatimonadales > GWC2-71-9 > JABDII01. Next base: position 543 of record JABDII010000372.1, on the reverse strand, counting down.
CTTGAACCGGGACGCTCGTTCGACAACGAAGCCCGGGCGGAGCTCGCAGACCGCCTGCCGCGAGACGTCTCGGGCGTGCTGCGTGAAGTGGCTCGTGCCCGGGTGCTCCACGTGGTCCGGTCCGGGTGGCCACTTCCCGAACCGACGGTACGTTTTTGGAACACCCTTTTTCCGTACCCCGCCACCGACTCGCCCTAATACTCGCCGGGGTGCTCGCGGTCCTGATCGTGTCGGCCGGCGCTGTCCGCTTCTGGCCGAGAGCCGATCTCGTCGAGGGCCACGCCTATCCCGTCCCCTCGAGCACGAGTGGCCGCGTCGTCGAAGTGCTGAACGGCACCGACCGGATGGGGCTGGCGAGAATCACTACCCGCGTGTTGCGACGGGCCGGGTACGATGTGGTCCTCTTCAAGAACGCATCGGAGCCGGCCGACAGCACCGACATTCTCGTACGCCGTGGGGCGCTCGCTGCGGGACAACGAATTCGGTCGGAGCTCGGCGTCGGACGGGTCCGCATGGCACCCGACACGCTCCTCCGGGTCGATG
>JABDII010000317.1 GCA_013003805.1 Gemmatimonadales bacterium | reverse complement strand
ACGCGACCCCACCCACCGACCTCGACCAAGTGCGCCCGATCCTGCCGGGCGATGAGGCAATCGCGGTGCTGGCGGACCTCGATGTTCAGGCGGACTACCGCATCAGAGGGCGATTCCCGGGCTTTGGGGGGAAAGGACAGGAGAGCATTATCGAGGTCGAGGGACCGAACGGACCCGTGATCCGCTACATCATCGATCCCGGCTCGGCTCCCGATACGATGTATCTCGACGCGGAATCGCTCGCCCTCACGGCTCGCCGACTGCTCAACCCCTTCGCGAAGTACCGGATGGACATCCGTGTAGAGCAGAACCGTGTCGTAGCCGAGCTCGAGAAGCTGGAAGGTGCCGACCCGAACTTACCATCGTTGCTGGAGGGCGAGCTGCCGCACGCGGTTTTCGAGGTGAACACGCTCGACCTCGTGTTGGCCTCGCTCCCGCTCGAGGCGGGCTATCTGGTGAAGCTGCCGTATCTGGTGTTGGAACAACCACCCACGGTCCAATGGATGCGCGTAGAGGTCGCGGGCCGCGACACAGTCGAGCTGGCCGATGGACCAATTGGTGTCTGGCGAGTCGAACTGCACGCGTCCAGCGGGGAGCGCACCACCGTGTGGGTAGACCCTGCAACCACGGCGAAGGCCAAGGCGTCCTACGGCCGAACCGGCCGGACATGGACTCGTTCGGGGTCTCCGCGGCGACAATAACCCGACCCCCGCGATCGGTGAAGAAAGTTTCCGGCGAAGTTCACAGTCCTTTCAAAGGAGGGGTGCAGCGGTAGACCTATCCTGTTGTTCCCATGGTACAGGAGGGTCCCATGAATCGCTTTCTATCGGTCGGGATGACGCTCGGCGTCGTCCTCATGGCCGCATGCTCCGATGGCGCCGTTTTCGAGCCTTCCCATCAGAATCACGCAATCGATACTAAGGCGGGTCCGGCCTCGGACGGCGCACTCCGCGTGACGGTGATGAGCCGGAATCTCTATGTCGGCGCCGACCTCGACTCGGTGATTGCCGCCCTCGTCAACGCGGATCCGAGCGATGATTTGCCGGCGCTCCTCACCGCGATCCAGACCATCCAGCGAACCGATTTTCCGAGCCGGGCACATGCCATTGTCGAGGAAATCGAGAAGGCGCGACCCCACATCGTGGGGCTCCAGGAGGTATCGGACATCGATATCGATCTCACCGGCCTCGGCCTCCCGATTCTGATCGATCACGATTTTCTCGCGACTCTCGTTACGGCCCTGACCGATCGTAATCTCAACTACGTCCCGGCGGCCTCGATCAAGAACATCGAAGTCACACCAGTACCCGGCATTACCCTGGTGGATTTCGATGTGATGTTGGTCGACGCCGATCGGGTCACGGTCACGTCGACTGTCGAGCAGAACTTCGCGGCGAATCTCGGGGTCGTTGCACCCGGATTGGATATCAAGCGCGGCTGGGTCACCGTCACCGGCGTCATAGACGGCGCTACCTATGCCTTCGCCAGCACACACCTCGAGTCGGGTTCCTTGCCGGGCTTTCCTGAATTGAGAGCCCTCCAGGCCGGCGAGCTGGTCGCGTCGCTGGGCCCAAGTTCGCCGGCCGTACTGATGGGTGACCTGAACGACCTGCCGGGCTCGCTGATGTATCAGGTGGTAACGAGCGCCGGCCTCACCGACGTGTGGAAGGCGCTCCGTCCGGGAGTCATTGGGTACTCCTGCTGCCATGCATCCGACTTGTCCAACCAGGTCCCGAATTTCGATCAGCGCCTGGACTACGTCTTCGCGCACGGGCTCGGCCATGCCAACAAACCGGTGCTGGGCAGGGTTTCCCTCGTTGGGCTCGTGCCGTCGGCCCGGATCCCAGGTCCCCTGGGAACGATTTGGCCATCGGATCACGCCGGGGTAGTGGTCGACTTCCTGATGCCGCCGGCTCGCGGCCGCTAGCGCCCCCGGGCCGGGACGGTCCGAGGCCGGGAGGGCAGGGGGGGCCGCTTGCCCTCGCCGCTCCCGGGCGCAAGAATAGTCGGGTCGTCATCTGATCTCACGTCAAGGAGGACCGATGAAACCTGCACTGGCAGCCGCGCTCGCACTCGGCGTTCTAGCCGGTCCCGCGATCGCCCAAGAGATGCCCACGCCCGGAGCGGAGCAGGCCCGGATCGGCTACTACGAGGGGACGTGGAGCTACGAAGGGGAGTCCAAAGATTCGCCCATGGCGCCCGGCGGCAAGATCTCGATGACCGAGACCTGCCGGTGGTTCGAGGGCGGGTTCCACCTCGTCTGCGACTCCAAAGGCGCGACGCCGATGGGGCCCATGTCCGGCCACTCCGTCATCGGATACGATCCTGCCGCCCAGACCTACACGATGTACGGGCTCAACAGCCGTGGCGAGGGGTATTACGTGAGTGGTGGGGTGACTGGCAACGTGTGGAAGTGGACCGCCGAGACCACGATGGATGGCACACCAGTCAAGTTCCGGGCAATCGTCACGGAGAAGTCGCCGACCTCCTACGCCTTCCGGTTGGAGATGTCTGCCGGCGACGATGAGTGGACGGTGCTCGAAGAGGGGGCGGCGGCCAAGAAGTAGCCCCCGGAGCTCCCGGACCCTCGATTCCTGGGAGGTCCGGCGGTTGAATCGTGCCTGCCTCGCGGTGCACACTGGGCTGGGTCTCGCCCGAGGCAGGCCGGCACCCGAACCGCCGAGTACCAGCGGCCTCTGTCACTCGGCGGGATCTCCGTGTAATCTCCTCACATGAAGCGGAAGCACCGCCGGATTCTCCTGACTGTCATCGCGGCCATCCTCTTGGTGATCGGCGTCACGCTCTGGCTCGGCGCCGTGGGGTACGTCCGCGGAGCGAGAGATCTGCGGCTCCCGAGCGCGAGTCTCCTGAGGACCACCATGCCGGAGCCCGACTACCTCGACTCCTATCACGTCGGCGTCCGGACAAGCTCGTTCGACGATATCGGCGACCTCCGGGCTGCCGCGTTCCAGAAAGGGGAGGAGATCGCGCGAAGCCGGTGGGAGGTGGTCTACGCCGGTACGTCTCCGGGACTCGATTACCAGATTTCCTACATCCTCGAAGGCGGGATTCCGGCGACCGGCCTCCGGGTCTCGACGGCGGTGCGCTACCGCAATGGAATCGGACGGGTCTACTTCGCTATCATCCGGCCGTTCCATCGCCGGATCACCCCGTTCATGGTTAGCCGGATGGCGAGATGGCGCCCGGAGCCGGATCCCGCCGAATAGCCCGTTCGCCTGATGAATGATTTGGAGGCGTGTCGTGAGACGGCTAGCGTGTTTGATCCTTGCCGGACTGGTTATCGGCGCGTCGTCCGTGGCGGCCCAGGCTGTCGACACCATTCTGGTTGGCGACAGCGCAGTGCGAGCGAATCTGCTCCGGCTCGGCACCGAACGGGTCGAGAGCTACAGGCTCGAGGACGGTGAGAAGACCCCCCTAAGCACCACCATGAGGTCGATCGGTCCAGGCCGGGCAGGGAATCTCGATGTTTTCGTGATCGACGCGACCCATGCCTCAGCCGACGGGGACACGACGGTGAGTTCCATCGTGATCCGGGCCAGCGACTTCTCGCTGCTGCACCAGCGGGTCAAAGGAGCCCGCGATTCAGCGGCTGTGTCGGTGAGTGAGGGCCATCTCACCGGGTGGGTGGTCCTGCCGGAGCAGCCGATTCAATTGCTCGATCTCGAGTTCGACCGTCCGGTCTTTCCAATCGAAGGGCAGATGCCGTGGCTCTTTCCGATGCTCCCGTTCGAATCAGGCTATGCCGCCACCATCCCGCATTTCTCGCCGTGGGCGGGCGAGGAGACGTGGGCACCGATCACCGTTCTTGCCTCGGAAACCATCGAGCACGGCGGCAGCCGCGTGGTTTGCTGGAAGGTTGACACGGGACCTCTCGGCCCGCCCGGGTATCGCGGGTTCCACTGGATCGAACAGGGGACGGGTCGAGTACTTCGGAGCGTGCTCTCCGGCGGAAAGAGCCAACCGGAATATTGGGCGGTTGCCCGATAGCACGACACTGGTCCAGGGGCGCGGGAGGATCCATGGCGAATGCACCCACCCACCGCTGGGCCGCGGGCTGGGTGACCTTGACCGCGGCCTTCGCACTGCACGTGGTCGATGAGGCCACCCACGATTTTCTCGACTGGTACAACCCCGCGGTCCTGACCTTGCGCGAGCAGCTCGGCTGGTTTCCCATGCCGACGTTTGACCAGGGCGTGTGGCTTGCCGGCCTGATCGGCGCATTGGTGATCTTGTTTGCGCTCACGCCTGCGGTGGCTCGCGGGCGACGATGGATCGTCCCGGTGGCATACATTTACGCCTGTGTGCATATCGTCAATGGTCTGGGCCACCTCGCGATCTCCGCCTCTACGCGGCAGTGGATTCCCGGCGTGCTCTCCTCTCCGTTTCTCTTCGCGGCTGCCGTGTGGCTTTTCATCGAGACGGGACGGGCGCGACGCCTCGCGTCTTCTGCCAGTCAAGCCGACCGGCCTCGGGTGTGAGATCAAGGCGGAAGTTCCAACCTTGAGCGGCCGTGGGGTATCTCAGTAGGCGACTGTCCATCGAATGAGCCGCCCGGATTGGGTGGCGATTCCAAGGTAGACGAGGCACATCAACTCAGAGGTTGCCCATGGGACTCCTGAAACGCTGCTCCTGCATTCCGATCCTCGCCGTTGGCCTCACCGTTGGGATGGTGTCTACTGCCCATGCCCAATCCGCGGAGGAGCAGCTGTGGGATGCGTCGATGGCGGGTGACACGCTGGCTGTGGGCCAGGCCCTGGCAGAGGGTGCAGACGTCAATGCCCTCGACACGCGGCGGAATCCGAACGGTCGTCGCGCGCTCAACTGGGCGGCCTGGTACAACAACGTGTCTGTGATCGAGCAACTCTTGGCCGCCGGTGCCGAGATCGATGGCGTGAACAACACCGGCTTCTCCGCTCTCCATCATGCCGCCGAGGCGGGCTCACCCGACGCCGCCCGGATGCTCATTGCTCGGGGGGCAGATCCAAATCTGACCAACTTCGCGGGTCGCGCTCCGATCCAGACTGCCCGAGCGAATGGTCATGACGAGCTGGTCGAGATTCTCAGTGAGGCGAGTGATCCCGAGTAGCTCCATGGCTCGAGCGACAGGTCAACGGGCCTCGCGTGCACGAGAGACGGCCATGCTGATTGCCCTCCTGACGCCGTTCCTCTGCTCGGTCGGTGTGGCACAGGATACGAC
>JABDII010000349.1 GCA_013003805.1 Gemmatimonadales bacterium | reverse complement strand
GGAGGGCCACAGCTCCGATGTAACATTCGGGGCGGGGGGTTACGAACCCGCATCTTTCACTGGAAGACGACTTCTGGTGCATGGGCTGGAGGGCAGTGCGGCTCATTTGGGTTATGTATGGTCAGGCCTACCGGTGACACATGACGGGAGCGGTCTCATGGGTGTCAGCCTGGTGGCGTGCTCAGCTTTAGGCTGAGTTTCGGGACGGCACTCCTAACGATGCCTACGCTCACGAACCATCTGGGGCTCCACGTTCACGATGTCGGCGAGGCCTTCCAGACGCTCGATTCCGTGCAGGGCCGCGGCCGCATCGCCGTCGACGCTCTCTACCCAAGCCACATGCAGTGCGTACGGCAACGTCTCGACGACCCGAAAGCCAAGCCCTTCCAAGGCGTCCCGCTGCTCCTCCGCCCGGATATGCTCCGCAAAACGAACCAGGATCCGACCTGTGGGAACGGCGGGTGCTCCCGCTGCTCCAAGCCCGTAGACGGGTGTGATCGTGCTGTCGGCGAGTTCGGCTTCCGAGGAATCCGCTGTGCCCCGACAGACAGTGATCTGGCCATCTTCCATTTCGGTCGTTACGGCCGACCGAAGAGTCTGGGGCACCGGTCCACGAATCGCGAAGTAACCAGGGAGGCGCTCATACACCAGCTCAGGACGCTCGGTGCTGACGCGCACTCGAGCTGGATACTCGGGAAGAGGGTCGTCGCTCGGCATCGTTCCCAACCTCAGTGGAAGGAGTCCATTACCATCGACACTGAGCTGTTCTCTCTTGATCTAATGTAGTGATACCGGATACTACCTCAGGAGGCGTCCTATGCATACGGTACAATATGGCGGCAAGAAGGGAAAGAAGTACACACTCGCGGAGGGCACCGAGTACGTCGTGGTACGCACACGAAGCCGCCGCACGTTCAGCTTACCCGAGGCCGCAGCATCCGACCTGTCATCGAAGGCGCGCAAACTCGTGGCTGATCTTGAATGCGTGCTACGGTTTCCCAATGCCGGTGTTGAAGTCCTCCGGTATGGTGGGAAGGTGAAGGCGCCAGCCGCCCGCGGTAGGGCTCGAGCAGCTCTCAAGCGGGAACGAGATGTACAGTTTGCCGGCCGAGTGTTGGTGGATCGGGCATCGCGGGTCCCGGTCCTGTACACGGAGAATTTTTTCGTGAAGTTCGATGGTTCGATTGGGGAAAGGCGATGCCGCCGCACGCTCAAGGAGTACGGTCTGACCGTGAAGCGGCCCCTGAGTTACGCGCCCAACGCGTTCTTCGTGGCGGCGCCGGATGGAACCGGGCGCAAGATCTTCGATATCGCCGCGACGTTGCTGCAAGAGGACGCCGTCGAGCTGTGCCATCCGGAGTTAGTGCGTGAGGCGCGGAAGAGGCAGGCCTTCCCCGAGCAGTGGCATTTGATGAAGACGACAGTGGATGGTGTGCAGATCAATCAACATGCGAACGTAGAATCTGCGTGGGGGCTCAGCGAAGGACAGGGCGTGACCATCGCCGTCATCGATGACGGGGTCGATCTCGATCACGAGGAGTTCGCGAGCGCGGGCAAGATTGTGGCGCCCCGCGACGTAACCCGGCGGACGAACGACCCGCGTCCCGGCAACTGGGACGACCACGGGACGGCCTGTGCCGGCGTGGCCTGCGCTGACGGCCAGCACGGCGCATCAGGCGTAGCGCCAATGGCGCGGCTCATGCCAATCCGGTTCGCCTCGGCCCTTGGGTCGCAGGCCGAAGCCGATGCCTTTGTATGGGCAGCGGAAAACGGCGCCGACGTCATCTCGTGTAGCTGGGGACCGACCGATGGGGATTGGTGGGATACCAGCGACCCCGTCCATGATCAGGTGGTCCCGCTCCCTGACGCGACGAGACTTGCGATAGACTGGGCCGTCAACAACGGTCGCAATGGCAAGGGCTGTGTGATCACGTGGGCGGCGGGTAACGGAAACGAAAGCGTCGAGAACGACGGATACGCAAGCTACGAGAAAGTGATAGCGGTGGCGGCGTGCAACGACAGCGGGAAGCGAAGCGCGTACAGTGACTTTGGGCAGGCTGTACAC
>JABDII010000305.1 GCA_013003805.1 Gemmatimonadales bacterium | reverse complement strand
GCCGGCACGGCATAATACCCTGGTCGCCCGACGGAGCCGAGGATCGCGATTCGGATCAACGCCACGGCTTCGACCGTTGGCTCTCTGAGGTACTTCGACAGCTCGGCCGAAAGATGTTCCTCGACCTCCGAGCGCAGGACGCCGTGAAGCGAGATATCGGGGATGTTCGGAAGCGTGATGGTTCGCCCCACCTTGACCGTGAACGTGTCCGTGAGGGTCGGATCTTGGAGTACGGTGAGCGCAACTCGATCGCCGACCTGAAAGTCGCCGTTGGTCAAGCGGTCCTGGAGCATAACCCGTTCAGCAGGGTCGAGCGCGGTGCCTGCCTGGTTGAGAAGCGCTTCGAGCTCGGCGCGTGACGTCTGGGCCCGGCGGGCGTCTGGATTGCCCTGCGCCCGAGCTGCGGCGCTCACACCGATGACGAGGATGAGAGCCCACTGGGTCACCTTCGCAACTTGCATTGCCTCGCACCTCGTCCCGGGCCGGCTGCGGGAACGCCCACCATCGGGCGTGCCTAAGTCTGAACGGTTATTCATGGGGTACTTGGTCGTCTTGGTGACCGGTGCATCAGGGTTATAGGCTGCAAGATACCTGCCAGGCGAGACTTCGGAAGCCTTTGGGAGTCACGAGATTGTCTCGATCCAGTGACCCCCGGTCCCAAGCCAGCGCTCATGTGAGCGGCCGACGCCAGTCGGACGAGAACAGAGGCCGAGGGGCTTCCCCGAGGCCAAATCTCCTGAGTCGGGCCAGGAAACCGGTCCGCTCGTCGTTGGCACAGCCGTCCTCGAGGGGATGCCCACAGCACTCGCATCGGACGTCGGGATCGTCGGCATCCGACTGGACATTTGGCTCCATTCCCTCGAGGGACTCACACTGGAAACACAGCATCGTGGTTTCTTCCGGTTGGAATAGCAGCGGCTCGCCGTGAGCCTCAGTCTAAACCAGGTGATGTTCAAAACCGGAGCCGTTCCGCCGACCCCGCTTCGGCAGGCCCCACGCCGCGAATCAGGATTCCCAACTGCTTGTACGGTAAGAGAATACCCCATACCGCTCGAGCGGAGCCCGGATCGAGTCACCGGTAGGATGTTGACGGATAGCAACAGCATTCCGGGTCACGGCCGCCACACAGTATCAGCCTCGACCCTTTCAGGGCGGTGTGGCATAGCCGGGCTTCATGTTGCGGGGTCGCATCGGTCTCGAGGCTGGACAAATCCCGGACGCGCGATCATAAGTTCTTCGTCGGGAACGGATTAGACGGTAGAGACGAAGACAACTGCGGGTGCCCTCGAGAAGCGCACAACTCCTGCACGGTGGTTCGAGCCATGGCCAAGACCAGTGAAGCTTCACCCGGTCCCAAGACCCTCCAACCGGAAGCAAATGCCGGGGCAAAGACCGGCCGCCCACCGCTCGTGCTCATCGGGAATGATCAGGAATGGTCTTCACGCTCCCTGGAGAGCATCCTGGCACCGGAGGGGTACGCAGTTCTCCGAGCGTATACCGGTCGGCAAACCCTGGAACGGGCCAGGACGGCACAACCCGACCTGATCATCATCGAGGCTCAGCTGCCCGATATCTCCGGAGTCGAAGTGTGTCGCGCACTCAGGGATGATCCGCGGTTCTGCGCCACGATTCCGATCATCATCACGACGGCTGGTCCCTCCGGACGGGCCCAGCGTCTCGAAGCTCACCGGGCCGGCGCGTGGGAATTCCTGGGTCAACCACTCGACGGCGACTCTCTGCTCTTGAAGCTGCACACCTTCCTCCAGGCCAAGAAGGCGGTCGACGTCTGTCAAGATCAGAGCCTCCTGGACCATGAAACCGGCCTCTACAACATGCGGGGTCTGGCTCATCGGGCACGCGAGATTGGATCCGAAGCGTACCGGCGCCGCCATCCATTGGCGTGCGTTGTGTTCTCGCCTCAGCCGGTCTGCCCAGAGGGCCACCCGGAGGCCGAAGAGTATGCCAAGTTGGTAGCCGAAGTCACTGGAGATGTGATCCGTCGGAGCGGCAGAACATCTGATGCGATCGGCCGAGTGGGACCTGGGGAGTTTGCCGTCATCGCGCCTGCCACCGACATCGATGGGGTCCTCCGCCTCGTGGACCGCTTGGGGAACGCTATCGAGTCGATTCACTTGCCGACAGAAGACGTGACTGAAGTGGGCCTTCGGGCCGGATATTCGGCGGTTCCTGACTTCTCCACGGCCGCGCTGGACCCGGTGGAACTCCTGCTTCGGGCAACCACCGCCCTCCGACGCCTCTTGGCCGAAGCGGAGCTCAACCAGGGCGGCCGTCTGGTCCGCGCGTTCGAAGGGCCAGAGCACTAAGCTCCTCAGGAGTCGGCTCAGTCAAAAAGGCCCTCCCATGTGGGAGGGCCTTCTTCGGATCTGGCGGAATGGGCTACGAGCTCCGTGTGCGCCTACGAGTCGTGATCCATACCCTCATCCCGGCCATTGCCATGTCCTACCGGCAACTGCCCGACGACCTCGTCGTCCGCGGTATAGCCGTACACGTAGGAGTAATACCGATACGTGCCGGAGCGCGTTTCGATGTCGTTGAGCACGGCGCCCAGCATTCGGATCGGGAGGCGGTCCATCAGGCGGAGCTTGGCTTCCGCCATCTGGCGGTCGGTCTCCCCGGAGCGGAGTACCAGCAGCATGTGGCCCGTGGCTGTTCCTAGGACGAAGGGGTCGATTCCGGCGCCCAAGGGCGGGCTGTCCACGACAATGGCATTGAAGCGCGACTTCACTTCCGCCATGAGGTCCGTCATGGGCGGGGAGCCCAGCATCTCCGGGCCGCGGTGTCGCCGGGTTCCGCAGGGGAGGATGGTCAGCCCCCGGTGCGTGGTCGGCTTGAGCACTTCGTCCAGCGTGGCCTCTTGGGTGAGGAAGTCCAACAGGCCGGGCTGTCGATTCAGGCCGAACATGCGATGCAGTTCGCCCCGCCGAATATCGCCATCCAGCAGCAGGGTCTTGTAGCCCGCTTCCGCAAAGGAGAGCGCCAGGTTCGCCGACACGAGGGACTTGCCATCCCCCGGGCCGGGGCTCGATACCGTGAGGAGGACCGGGCCCGCAGCGCCGTAGGAGTGTGCGAGGTTGAGTCTGATTGTTCGGAACGCCTCCACCACCTGGGATGCTTCCTCGGTGTCTCGCTTGCCCGCCTTGACCTTTCGAATGGCGGGAATGGCGCCGAGGATTGTCAGTCCAAGCTCGCGGGTAACCTGATCGGGGTAGCGTACCCGGCGATCCAGCCGGTCCAGCAGGAGGGCCAGGAGAATGCCTCCCCCCAGGCTCCCAAGGAAGCCCAAGAACCAGATCTGCGGCGCAGTATTGCTGGTCGGTCCTCGTGGAGGCACGGCGGGATCGAGGAGGCGGACATCCGGGATCGTGCTGGCAAGCGCGAACCTCGTCTGCTCAAAGTTGTTCTGGAGCTGCTGGAAGAGAACCTCAGCCGACAGTTTCTCACGGGTGAGTCGTTGCTCTTGAATGGTGCGTCTCGGTATCTGCTGCAGTTCCTGGGACGCGGTGCCGATCTGCTCTTGGAGCGCGCTCTCCTGGACCCCGATTTCACTAACGAGCGATTGGCCTAATTGAGGAATCGTCTCAGAGCGCAGGATTCGAATCCGCTCCCTCCGATCCTGGATCAATCGGTGGTCCTCGGTGTAGACGAACAGATCCGTCCGCAGTTGGGCCTCCTCGGCGGCGAGGTCCCGGAGTGCCGCGCTCAACTCAGGCGAGCTCTGGACCTTCGGGATCGATTGGAACGCGTCGACTGTGACCGAACTCGATGATGCACGGGCCAGGGCCGCCTCCAGCGCCCTCCGGTCCTGCTGAAGTGCATCCAGGGCCAGGCGTTGCTGGAAGAAATTCGACATCACCGTCGGCTGAGTGGACTGGAGGCCGGCGGCGACGGGGACTCCCTCGTTCGGCAGCGTGATCGTGCGGACGCGGAAGCTCTCGAGCCGATTCTCCTTATTACGGAGGTCGGTTGCTGCGAGATCGACCTGCTCTTCCAGTGCTTCGAGCTGCGCTGACAGCTTGCGCCGCTTCTGCTCGGCGGCGACCGAAATGAACTGGTCCACGACCGCGTTGAGTGTCTTCGCCGCGAGTTTGGGGTCCTTCCCGGTAAACGACAGGTCGAGGAAGTTTCGATCACCGGTAAGCCGCGGGTTGAGCCCCCCTCGGATGGCGGCAGCAACCGCTCGTGGCCGAGTCACCGTGAACGTGACCGAGCGATTCCTTCCTAGACTCTCGGCCGGGGGGGCCCAGATGAATCCAGCGGTCGAGCCGATGGAATCCCCCGGCGTCCCGGACTCAATGGTCGCGTCCTCGTCTCGCAGAAGGTACTGGCGTCCGTCCGGAGTGATATCGAGCGAGTACCGACCCGCGGTGAAATCCTCGGCGAGTTCGAAGGTCTCGAACAGGGGCTCGTCCTCCGGAGTCGTTTGGAGATAAAGCTTGGCCTTGAGCGCGGCAGAATCGAGCACGACCGATGTACTGATGAGTTCCGTCCACGCCCAATCGCTCAGCAATTCCGGCGCTCGGATGGGCCCACTCCGTCCAGGATCCGGCTCGATCCAGATTTTTGCCGAAGCGGCGTAGTCGGGATTGATGAATCGGCTGCCGAACACTGCGCCCACCGTCCCGAGGACAGTCAACCCCAGGATCATCCACTTGTAGCGCTGAAGGGCTGCGATGTACCGACCCCAATCGATGCTGAATTCCTCGTCGGCATAGGCGGGGGGTGCGAGGTCTGCTGGGAGACTGGGCGAGACCTCCGGGACCCCATGCGGGGCCGGCAGGTCAGGGAGATTCTGTTGGGTTGGGCTCTCGTCCATCCGGCGACTCCGACCGATGAATGGTCTCAGCGGCCAGGTGCCGCTCCAGTGGAAACTTATGCCTCCCTTCAGCAAAAGGAATACCGTGTGCCACGTTCAGACAGAGGCCGGGGCGGATAGGTTCCTGGTCCTGCCCGCGCTAGATTGGGGTGTGATTGTTGTCACAGCGCGACACCGGTGTCGCCCCTACAATGCAGGAGATCGTTGCGCGAATCACACGAAACTGCCTGGCCTACGCTGCACGCTGTTGTGCCGGCGAGACTGGGTGATGCAGGGCGGGGAACACACCATCGCAGGGTGAGTCCCGCAGTGATCCGGGCGGCCAGGGGAACACCTAAGCTAATGTTATACAAGGAGTTGTGAAGGATGGAAAGCTCGCTCGCCGATGGTTCCGCGCCGCACGAGGGGTCCGCCGACACCCAGTCGCCGCCCGATCCGTTCTCCATCCCCTCCGAGGTGAAGGCCAGCATCAGGATTCTCGTGGTGGATGACGAACGGACATTGCGGGAGAGCTGCTCGACTGTCCTGCAGATGGAGGGGTACAATGTGACGGTGGTCGGGCGGGGGTCGGAAGCGCTCGACACCGTGAAGCGTCGTCGGTTCGACATCATCCTGGTCGATCTCTATATGTCTCAGGTGTCGGGGATGGACATCCTGGGTGCGGCACTGAAGGCCCACAAGGATACCATCGTCGTCGTCATGACCGGAAACCCCAGTGTCACGAGCAGCATCGAGGCGCTCCGTGCCGGCGCCTGGGATTATCTGCCCAAGCCGTTCTCCGCCACCCACCTCCAGGTCTTGATCGGGCGTGCCTCGCATGCGGTCATGGTCGCGCGCGAAACCAACGAGCTGCGAACCCAGCTGATGCAGCAGCATGGGCACAGTGAGAAGTTCACCCTGATTGGCATATCGGCACCGTTTCGGCAGGCTGTCGAGTTGGCACGAAAAGTGGCTGGCACCGATGCCTCGGTCCTGATCTCGGGGGAGAGTGGAACGGGGAAAGAGGTCATTGCCCAGTACATCCACCACAACAGCCGCCGCTCGAGCCGCACCATGGTTCCCATCAACTGTGCTGCGCTGCCGGAGCCGCTCTTGGAGTCGGAAATGTTCGGGCACCGGAAGGGAGCTTTCACCGGCGCCGATCGGGAGAAAGCTGGGTTGCTCGAGACGGCGAGCGGGGGGACCCTCTTCCTGGATGAGCTGACGGAAATGTCTCTGCCGCTGCAGGCCAAACTGCTCCGGGTCATCCAAGACGGGGTCGTCCGGCGGGTCGGGAGCGAGCAGCAGGACGCCGTGGTCGACGTACGGTTCATCTCAGCGACCAACCGGGACCCTCAGGAGGCCGTCTCGACCGGTGTGTTGCGCGAAGATCTGTTCTACCGATTGCGGGTGGTCCCCATCAAGCTCCCGCCCTTGCGCAAGCGTCTCGAAGACATTCCCTTGTTGGCGAATCACTTCCTGACGCACTACTGGCACCGGCACCGCCAGACGGGCGACCGCATTCCCAGATTGAGCGAGGGGAGCATCGGGTTCTTGCGATCCCGGCCTTGGCGGGGGAACGTGCGTGAGCTTCAGAACGTGATCGAGCACGTGGCGGTGCTCGCGGAGCCGGACCAGACCATCGAACCGAAGGACATCCCGATTTACGAGGACGGTGGGGACTGGCTGCCTGAAAACGGCGCCCCGATGGTCAACATGGATGAGGCGTTCCATCTTGCCAAAGAACGGGTCATCGGTCAATTCGAGCGTGAGTACTTGGCGCGGCTCGTCAGTCGTGCAGGCGGTAACATGTCCAAGGCGGCACGCCTGGCGGGCATCGACCGGACTACCCTGTATCGACTCATGGACAAACACAGCTTCCAGCGAAATGAGGGGTCGAGCTCTAGTGAGTGATCCCTGACGCGAGGGTGACCGGTCACATCGCGGATGATCGACGACGGGGCCCGAGTCGCCGCGTCCAGCCGCCCGAGTCGCGAAAGTCTCAGGTGGGTGGGGAGGTGTGCCCGGAACTCTGGAGCGCGCTCGAACAGGCCGGCGATGAGGTCCGGCACGAGTGGCACGTGTTGTCGCGGGACGCCGTGTCGGCCGAGGAGGTCAATGGACACATAACCCGCTTCCTCGCGGGGGTGCGTGCTGCCGTCACCGAGCCGGACGCACCGGTCACGGAGCTGCCCAAGACACCGCTGGCCCGCCGGGTTCTTCAGCTCCTCCGCCGCCGGCTGCTGGCGCTTGTTGAGGTCCTCGAGCCGGTCCCGGACTCGGTCCAGATCTTGACCCTCCTCCGGGCCCTGGAGACGCTGCAGACCCGCATCGAAGCGGACTGGTCCCAACACCTGGCGGAACGTTTGTCTGGGCCGGACGGACTCGAACTGGTCGTGGAAGTCGCTCACGACCTTCGTTCGCCGCTGACGTCGATTCTGTTCCTGGCGGAGACTCTCCAACGTGGGCGGAGCGGCACGGTCACCGATGTGCAGGAGCGCCAGCTCGGATTGATCTACAGCGCCGCGTTTGGACTGAGCGCCATGGCGAGCGATGTGATTGAGTTGGCGCGCGGGGGCGACCGCCTGGTCGACTTGGATCCCATTCCGTTTTCCATCGCCGACATTCTCGAATCGGTCAGAGATATCGTGCAGCCCATTGCCGAGGAGAAGGGCCTGACCGTGCGGAGCGCGTCGCCGGATGATGATTTCCGGGTTGGACATCCCGTGGCGCTGAGCCGGGTCCTGCTCAACCTGACCACAAACGCACTCAAGTTCACTGACGAGGGCTTTGTGGAGGTCCAGGCCGTGGCCCGGGACGAGGATGTGGTGGAGTACTCGGTGCGAGACACGGGACGGGGCATTCCACCTCACGCCATGCGCACGCTCTTCGAGCCGTTCCGACGTCGCCAGCAGGCCGGCGATTATGCCTTCTCCGGGTCGGGCCTGGGTCTCTCGATCTGCCGGAAACTGGTCGAGACCATGGGCTCCGAACTCCTTGTCGATACCGTGCTCGGCGAAGGTACCCGATTCTACTTCAGCCTGAAGCTCCCTCGTGCGGCGCACTCCCCCCCTGGGTAGTCCTAGAGCCGGTTCGGGGAGCCGCCGGGCCCGGCTACCCCAGCGGCCCTCCGGCTCCCTATATTCCTAGGCTATTACGAGGCGACAGCGGGGGATATTGGGCGCTTTCCACCTAGCCAGGCTGTTCGAAGAACGAGTCTGCCAGCAGCCGGATCGAGACCTGGTGGTCTATCGCGATCAGCGATGGACGTACGGTCAGATGCAGGAACGCGTGTGGGCCTTGGCCGCCAGCCTGGCCGATCTGGGGGTGGAGCCGGGAGATCGGATTGCCGTTCAAACGCCCAACTGGCCGGAGTGGGTCATGACCTTCTTCGCCGGTGCGCGCTTGGGGGCGACACTGGTTCCGCTCGATCCTTCGCACGGATATCACGAGCTGCAGTATCAACTCCGCCATAGTGACGCAAAGGCAGCCATCGTCCCCGGTGCCTATGGCGGCGTCGACTTCCTCGAGGTGTTCGACGAGCTTCTCGGCAACCTCCCTGCGCTGCGCTCGGTGGCGGTGGTGGGAGCCGAACTCTGGACCGACGATCGGATCTACCGGTTCGAGGAGCTCCTCACAAAGAGTCGCTCTCCGGAGCTTCCCCTCCCGACCGACGATCCCGGCACAACACCCGCAGCCATCTTCTACACCTCCGGGACGATGGGGAAGCCCAAGGGCGTCGTGCTGTCGCACCGGAATGTCGTCGAGAACGCAATCCAGACAGGGCAGGCCCTGGGATTGGAAGACGGCGAGCGCATCATGGCGGCCCTCCCCCTGTTCCATTCATTCGGTGCCTCCGTCTTGGCCGGGGCCATCGCCCACGGGGCGACCGTCGTGCTCCAGGAGCGGTTCGACGCGGCCTCCGCCCTGCACCTGCTCGAGCGGGAACGGGTTACGTTCTTCTACGGCGTACCGACCATGTTTCAGCTGCTGATGCGGGAGCCGACCTTTGCCCGGCGCGACCTCTCAGCCCTTCGAGGGGGCATCGTGGGTGGGAGCCCGGTCGCAGAAGGGCTGATTCGCCGGATTCGCCCTTGGTGCAACGTCGAAATTGCCTACGGTCTCACGGAAACGGGCCCGACCGTAAGCCTCACGCGCCCGTCGGACCCTGAGGCGAAACGGTCGACCACCGTGGGCCGGCCACTTCCGGACGTGACGGTGCGGGTCGTGGATGTGATGACCGGAGAGTCACATGGTCGTGAAGCCGTGGGGGAGCTTGCCGTTCACGGGCCCAACGTGATGCTGGGGTATCACCGGATGCCGCGTCAGACGGCAAAGTCCTTCTCTCCTGATGGGTTCTTTCTCACGGGCGATCTCGCGATGCTCGACGAGGAAGGGTTCATTCAAATCCTGGGCCGTCGGAACGAGCTCATCCTTCGGGCGGGGAACAGCGTTACCCCTCGTGAAGTCGAGGATGTCCTCCGCCTGCATCCGGGTGTGGGCGACGCCAGCGTCATCGGTATCCCTCATGATGTGCTGGGGGAGCTCATTTGCGCTTGCGTACTCCCCATTGAAGGCGCGGCGATCACCGGAGACGAACTCCAGGAATTTTGCCGCGAATATCTCGTAGACCACAAGATCCCAGATCTGGTACGCTTCTTCGACACATTCCCCGTGGGCAAGTCGGGAACGGTTCAACGGCGGGAGCTCGCCAAGATCGTCAGCCTGGAGCTAAGCGCGACGTGACCAAGACACCATCACAATCCGGCCGGAGCGGCGTCCCAATGTCCCACGCCCCGAACGCGGCGTTATTGATCGATTTCGACAACGTGACGTTGGGCGTTCGTTCCGACCTCACCAAGGAACTCCGCACGCTGCTGAACAGCGATATCATCAAGGGGAAGGTTGCTGTACAGCGAGCATACGCGGATTGGCGGCGCTACCCCCAGTACATCGTGCCGCTGTCCGAATCGTCTATCGATCTCATTTTCGCACCGGCATTCGGGACGAATAAGAAGAACGCTACCGACATCCGGCTTGCCGTGGATGCGGTCGAATTGGTCTTTACCCGGCCTGAAATCGGGACCTTCATCCTACTCTCGGGCGACAGCGACTTCTCGACCTTGGTCATCAAGCTCAAGGAATACGGCAAGTACGTTATCGGCGTCGGCATCCGTGAATCGGCTAGTGACCTGCTGATTCAAAACTGCGACGAGTACTACTCCTATTCTGACCTGGCCGGGTTGACAAAGGAGGTCGAACCGTCATCGACCCAACGGGATCCGTGGGACGTTGTGCGGGAAGCCATCACGCGGATGGCGCAGCACGGGGACGTCATGCGGTCCGACCGACTCAAGCAAGTCATGCAGCAAGTCGACCCTAATTTTGACGAACGGAACTTCGGCTTCAATCGATTCAGCAAGTTCGTGATCGAGGCTGGGAACAAGGGCGCGCTCCGCCTCACCAAGCTCGAGAACGGGCAATTTGAGGTCGGTCCGATGGAACCGTTGCCGTCGGCCGAGGGCGTCAGGACGGAGGCGGCGACGGAGGACGGCGCCCGCCGCGGGCGTCGTGGAGGCCGGGGCCGTGGCGGGAAGGCGGCAGCGAAGAAGGCCGCGCCGTCCAAGACCACGCGCTCGCCGAAGAAGGCGGGCCGGACTTCCGGGCGACGACTCAGTCTGGCCAGAGCCTTCGAACTCATGCGCCAGGCACTCGAGGAGATGGACCTTCCGGCTCCGTCCGAAGCCCTCCGGCTTCGGATGATCACGCTCCACGGCCGGGAGGATCAGCTGCTGGAGGAGGTCCGATTCGAGCGCCTCCTGCGACAAGCCCATGACGCTCATGTCGCCGACGTCCACAAACTCGAGAACGGGACGTACGAAGTGGCCCGCCACGGAGAGGTCACGGAGGGATCGCCGGGGGCGGCACGAATCTCGGCGGAGCCAACGACCGAAGCCAAACCGGCTGTCGAGGCTGCCGCCGAGCCAGGTGAGAAGGTCGATGGGAGCCGGTCGGGGCTCAGGTTCCGACGGGGTTCCCGGACCCCGATTCGTAGGGAGGACGTCCCTATGGTCGGCGTCGTTGCGGCCGATGATTCCGGCAACGCTGCCAGCAAGTCGGCCACCTCGCCCAAGACAGCGAAGCGGAAACGCTCGACCCGGAAGAAGCCGACGAGCACCGAGAAAAGGACCACGACCAGTCGCGCAAAGAAGACCGGTACGACGAAAACGTCGAACCAAACGGCCAAGCGCACAGTGAAGAAGAGAAGGAAGAAGGCGGCGACAGCGAAGAAAGCCACGCCTTCGTCAAAGCCGGCTCCGTGACTCCTGAGCACCCGGTGTTGCCTCCACCCGATTTCTTCGCGAGGTCGGCCGAGATCGTTGCGCCCGACCTCGTTGGAGCCGTAGTAGTCTCACGGGTAGGCGGCGCCACAACTTCGGGCCGCATCGTCGAAACGGAAGCCTATCTCGGTCATCGCGACCCGGCATCCCATGGCTATCGCTATCGGCGGCATGCGGGGAATGCCTCCCTCTATGCCCCGCCGGGGACGTGGTACGTCTACCGTTCCTACGGCATCCACTGGTGCGCGAATCTGGTCTGCGGCAACGAAGCGGGCGATGGGTCCGCCGTGCTTATTCGGGCCTTGGAGCCGCTGGCCGGGCTGCCGGCCATGCGTCGCCGCCGGGGCGCCCGAACGGATGTCGCCCTCTGCTCGGGACCGGGAAAACTCACGCAAGCCATGGGAATAACGCGGGCCCTCGATGGGAAGTCCATGGCGAACGCGCCGGTCACGGTCTTATTGGATCAGACCATGCAACCGGCGCGCGTCGTTGTGACTCCGCGAATCGGGATCACCAAAGCTGCTGATTGGCCCCTTCGCTTCGCGGCGGAAGGTTCTCCTTGGGTATCACGGCCTACTAGTGCCCGCCGTGCGTCCCCTCCCGCGATCCG
>JABDII010000301.1 GCA_013003805.1 Gemmatimonadales bacterium | reverse complement strand
ATGCCGAGTGCCACCAAAGCGAAGTCCAAGCTGAAGCTCCACCCCTTGGAGGACCGGGTTGTGATCATGCCCGACGAGGAGGCCGAGTCCATGCGGGGGGGGCTCTACATCCCCGACACCGCCAAGGAAAAGCCCACTCAGGGTGAAGTGATCGCCGTAGGCCCGGGGAGGGTCGAGAAGGGCGAGCGTGTCAAGATGGAAGTCGCCGTTGGCGACAAGGTGTTGTATGGGAAGTACAGCGGGACCCCGTTTCAGTTGGGAGAAGACGAGGTCATCATCATCAAGGCGTCCGACATCCTCGCCAAAGTCGAGTAGGTCAGGGCCTGAGAGGAGAATCATACGATGGCAGCAAAGGAATTGATTTTCGACGTTGAGGCCCGCACGAGGCTGAAGCGGGGCGTCGACCACATGGCCGATGCGGTCAAGGTCACCCTCGGCCCGAAGGGTCGCAATGTGGTGATCGACAAGAAGTTCGGATCGCCCACGGTCACCAAGGACGGTGTCACTGTGGCAAAGGAAGTTGAGCTCAGTGAGCCGATCGAGAACATGGGCGCCCAGATGTTGAAGGAGGTCGCGACCAAGACTTCCGATCTCGCCGGCGACGGCACGACGACCGCGACCGTGTTGGCCCAGGCGATTTATCGTGAGGGGCTCAAGAACGTCACGGCCGGTGCCAACCCCATGGAACTGAAGCGTGGCATCGATCGCGCGGTCGACGCGGTCGTTGACGAGCTGGCCAAGACCTCGGTCGCGTCAGCCGGCAAGAAGGAGATCGCCCAAGTCGGGACCATCTCCGCCAACAACGACCCCGAGATCGGCAAGCTCATCGCAGAGGCCATGGAGAAGGTGGGGAAGGACGGCGTCATCACGGTTGAGGAGGCCAAGGGCCTCGAGACCACTCTCGAGACGGTCGACGGTATGCAGTTCGACCGAGGCTACCTCTCGCCCTACTTCGTGACCGATCCCGAGAAGATGGAAGCGGTTCTCGAGGACGGGTACATCCTGATCCACGACAAGAAGATCTCGGCCATGAAGGACCTTCTCCCGATCCTGGAGAAGGTCGCTCAGAGCGGCAAGCCGCTCATGATCATCGCCGAGGACATCGAAGGCGAGGCGCTGGCCACCTTGGTGGTCAACAAGCTGCGCGGTACGCTCAAGGTTTGCGCGGTCAAGGCGCCCGGCTTCGGCGATCGCCGTAAGGAGATGCTGCGGGACATCGCGGTGCTCACCGGCGGTCAGGTGGTCTCCGAAGAAGTGGGCTTCAAGTTGGAGAACGCCACGTTGAACGAGATGGGCCGTGCCAAGCGCATCGTCATCGACAAGGACAACACCACTGTCGTTGATGGACACGGGAAGAGCGAGTCCATCCAGGGCCGGATCGGTGAGATCAAGGCCGCCATCGACAAGAGCACCAGCGACTACGATCGCGAGAAGCTCCAAGAGCGATTGGCCAAGCTGGCCGGTGGTGTGGCCGTGATCAACGTGGGCGCCGCGACCGAGACCGAGATGAAGGAGAAGAAGGCTCGGGTTGAGGACGCGCTTCATGCGACGCGCGCCGCGGTGGAGGAGGGCATCGTCTCCGGTGGTGGCGTGGCTTTGATCCGGGCGCAAGGCGTGCTCAATAAGGTCAAGGGCACTCCGGACGAGCGGGTCGGGGTCGAGATCGTCCGTCGGGCGATGGAAGAGCCCATTCGGCTGATCGCGGAGAACGCGGGCGCCGAGGGTTCGATCGTCGTGGCCAAGGTTAGGGAATCGAATGATCCGGCCTTCGGATACAACGCGGCGACCGATAAGTTCGAGGATCTGGTGAAAGCCGGCGTGATCGACCCAACCAAGGTCACTCGGACGGCGCTGCAGAACGCCGCGTCTATTGCTGGTCTGATGATCACGACCGAGTGCGTCGTGGCGGAGAAGCCCGAGGCCGAGAAGCCTATGGGCGGTGGTGGTGCCCCTCCAGGCATGGGCGGCATGTACTAAGCGCTTGCCGCGCCACTCAACGCAACACCCCGGAGGCTCCTGCCTTCGGGGTGTTGTGTTTTCGCTCGAGATCAGCCCCAGATGGGGAGGGGAGGGAGCGGTGCCGCCTGTTCGGCCACGTGAAGTCGTCCCGCGAAACCGGCCCTGCTGAGCGCGGGCTCAACCGTGGCGCGCGCGTCGGCGGCCGTGTTGCAGGACTCGCTCAAGTGCGCGAGGACGACCACCCTGAGCTCGGGGTGGGTGAGCTCGCCGAGGAGTTCGGCGGCGGCCCGATTGGACAAGTGGCCACCTGAGCCGGCGATTCGGTGTTGAACCGCGGGCGGGTACGGCCCCAGCCGGAGCTGCACCTCGTCGTGGTTGGCTTCCAACACCAGCGCGTTCATTCCGCGCAGGAGATAGCGAAGCCCGGCAGTGGCCTTGCCGAGGTCGTAGGCCACGCCGACGCCTGTGCCGTCCGTTGTGCGCACCGCGAATGCTACCGGCTCCGAGGCGTCATGGTGGGTGGGGCAGGCGGCGACCGAGAAGGCTCCGATCTCCACCCGTCCACCGAGACTCACCATACGATGTTCCGTTTTGCCCACCCGGTGCCGGAGCCGGTCCCAGGTTCCGGGAGACGTAATGATGGGTGCGCCCAGCCGCCGCGCCAGCCGCGCGACGCCAGCCGAGTGATCGCCGTGTTCGTGGGTTACCGCGATGCCGACGACCGTCTTGAGCCCAAGTCCAACGGCCATGGCCCGGCGCTCGATTTCCTTGGCACTGAATCCGGCATCGACGAGTAGCGTCGATCCGCGATGCGAAATGGCAACGCAATTCCCCTTTGACCCGGAGCCCAGTACAAAGAGCGTCGTCACGTCCCGCTGGTCCGAGCGTGCATGACGCTGAGCGAGCGCCGCCGCTCGGGCGTGAGCTCCACGCCGCGGCGTGGCATGGCCCGACCTGCCACCTTCAGGAAACTCGTTTCGTCCATCCGTTCCGGTGACGCATTGCCCCATGCAAACGGGGGCACATACTTGGGCACCGCCTCGGAGCCGAACAAGTTGGCACCGACGGACACCACGGTTCCGGTGCCGAGCATGGTACCGATGGCTGTCTTCACATGATCGCCGAACAGGGTCCCCACAAACTGGCGACCGGTGGGGATGCGAGCGCCGGCCACCTCGAGGGCAACTTCGCCGTAGGTATTCTTCAGATTCGAGGTGGTGGTCAGCGCGCCGAGGTTGACCCAGTGACCGAGCACGCTGTGGCCCAGGAACCCATCGTGCGCCTTGTTGGCGTAGCCGAGGAAGACACTGTCCGTCACCTCGCCGCGGACGCGGCACTGGGGGCCGATGACCGAACGTCGGATGGATCCTCCCCACACGATCGTGTCTGGTCCGATGTAGAGTGGTCCCTCGAGCCGCGCGCCATGGCGGACCTCGGCTCCATCGTCCAACACGACCGGGCCGTGGCGGACGTCAAACACCACGCCGGGCTCTACGTGGGCACTGCCGGCGGAAACGAGCGACGGGTCTCCCAAGACGATGCTTGCCGGGGGGACTGTCGCGGCCTCGGACTGGTCCACCCAAGCTTCGCAATCTGTGGCCAAGAGGGTATCCAACGCGTCGAGCAACGCAACGGTGCCGTCGAGGAGCACGCCATCGACTTCAAGGTCGGGACCATCGGTCGGCGGCGCTCCCAGATCGAACCGTTCCCCATCCGGGATCACCCACGCCACGGGGGTCCCATTGCTCACCAGTCGCCGGATCCCCGAATCAACCACCACGCGCGTGGCGGCGGCGAAGCGAGAGTCAGCCACCACACACGGCCCTCGCACGTCGTCGCCGAGCCGAACATCAGGTCCGAGGTCGTCGCCGGAAAACTCAGCGACGTGCGGTCCGAGGATGGCCTCGGTTCTGAGCCCCAGCCCATGCTCCCACCGTTCCCGGGTGCGCCACACGCCCGCTCGAAGCTCACACACCGGCCGGACGTGGGCGAACGGCGCCCATTCGGGTCCGGGAGCGGTGGGCTCGAGCAGCAGGAGCTGCGTCATGATGGAAGATTCCGCACGTCCGGCGGAAGGGATTCGAGGAGGCGCTTCATTTGAGGAGCGCTCTTGCGCGGCATGACCAGAACCCGCCCGTTGGCGCACACCACCACGAGATCGCGTACGCCGCTCAAGACGACCGGCACCGCCTCCGACCAGGCGACACACTCGTAGGCGTCTCGCGCGTGCACCGGCCCGATGAACACATTGCCGTCCCCGTCGCGCGGGCGGACTCGGTGGAGCGCGTCCCAGTTGCCGATATCGTCCCACTGGAAGTCGCCGGGGACGACCGCCACCGCGTTGCTGCGCTCCAGGAGGCCCACGTCGATCGATATCGGCGTGACGCGCTGGAAGAAGCCGGCGACGTCGCGGGCCTCCAACGCGGAGAGCGCCGGCGCGATCTCCGGAGTGTGCTGCTCAATCTCAGCCACCAAGCGGCGTCCGGTCCAGGCGAAGAGTCCACTGTTCCAGAAGGCGCCGTTGGCGATCAAGTCCAGTGCCGTGGGCGCATCCGGCTTCTCCGAGAACCGGGCGACTTTCTTGGCCGTGGGATCGAGCTCGGGGCCTGGCACGATGTAGCCGTAGCCGGTCTCGGGGCGACTCGGGACGATTCCGACTGTGACGAGGCAGTCGTACTTCCGGGCGGTATCGAGCGCGGCCCGGGCAGCCTGATGGAATCCCTCGCGATTCCCGATGGCCCAATCGACGTGGAGGGTCAGGAGCTCGGCATCGGGATCGCGCGTCAACGCCTCAAGGGTAGCCCAGACGATGGCCGGAGCGGTCGAGGCGGGAAAGGGCTCGACCAACATGTTCTCAGATGGAAGCCCGAGCGTTGCGCCCAGTGCGGGCGCCAGCGCCTCCCCGGTCACGAGCAGGATGCGCTCTCGCGGCACCAGACCGTCCAGCTGAATGAGTGTCGCCTCGGCCGTACTCTGGTCATTGCGGGTCAGCGGAAGGAGCTGCTTTGGTTTGGTGGGGCTACTCAGCGGCCAGAATCGGGTTCCGGCACCACCGGCCAAGAGCACCGCCCAAATCATGCGGCGCCTCGGGGCTGGACGACCCGGGGTAGGGTCTCTCGG
>JABDII010000284.1 GCA_013003805.1 Gemmatimonadales bacterium | reverse complement strand
GATCGACTGCCCGTCGGAATTCCTCCTGGGCCCCGCTGATGTTCCACCGGCTGGTGGCCTCGATGCCCCGGATGTAGGCTCGGTAGGCATCGATGGACAGCGTAGGCGGCTCGACATCGAGCAGTGCCGAGCTGGGCGCGCCGGCCACATCGAGCAGCTGATTGGCCAGGCTGTCGAACGCCATCGCCAACGCGGAATCGGAGCCGGCCGTGGCCGACGCGCTCGAAAGCCGGTTTCCAGTCGCCACGTCGTAGACGTTGGCCGTGATCTGAATCTCGTCGCCGAGCTTGATCACCGAGCCCACCGTCGCGGTCCACACGCCGGCGGACTTGGCCAGCTTGATCGCATCACCGCTCGAGAGCGGCCGGTCTTCCGCCACCTCCTCGCGCCGAGCCAAGTCGAGGAGCCGCTCCGATTCGACCACCTGGAGATCCTGCCAGCGGCTCAGTGAGCGCGCCAGAAGCTCCACCCCACCGAACCGAAGCCACTCGAGGCTCGGGTCCTGCCTGGTGTTGTCGAAGAACCCGATCAGGATCGATTGTCGCGGATCGACCCCGTCGGGTACTCCTCCACCCCCCCGCCCGGCAAGGCACACCGCCCCAATGGCAATGGCCGCGGCCCCTCCGAGCGCACCGAGAGCCCACCGGCGGCGGCTATCGGGCGCCTGCGCGCTCGGGACGCGAATCGGCCCGGTGGCGGCGAGTCCCGTGGCCATCAGCATCTCGGCGGCCTCATCCGCCGAGGCGAAGCGCTCCTCGGGGCTTCGGGCCAGCATCCGCTCCACCGCGGCCTGGATCTCCTCAGGCGCATCGTCGATCCGCTCGCCGAGTGGAGTCACCTCGTGGGTCAGATGCGCGATCATGTAATTGCGGGTGGGCCCGACTTCGTAGGGATACGCCCCACTCAACATCTCGTAGAACAGGATTCCGAGCGCGTAAATGTCGGAGGCCGGGGTCAGGTCGTGCTCCCCCGACGCTTGCTCGGGACTCATGTACCGCGGGGTTCCCATGGCCACGCCGACGGCGGTGAGCTTCTCCTGCTCCGCCGCGTCGCCGGGCGGCGTGTCGCTCGGAGCCACGATGCGGGCAATGCCGAAGTCAGTCACCATTGCGCGACCGGACTCCCGCTCGATCAACACGTTTTCCGGTTTGATGTCGCGGTGGATAATGCCCCGCTTGTGCGCCGCACTTAGCGCGGCGAGAATCTCATTGCAGATACGAACGGCTTCACCCGGAGGGAGGCGGCCCTCCCGCTTAAGCCGCTCCGCCAGGTTCTCGCCATCCACAAATGCCATGGCGTAGAACGCGAGGCCGTCCGCCTCACCGACGCGCAAAATGTGAACGATGTTGGGATGCTGGAGCTGGGCGACGGTCTCGGCTTCGCGTTGGAAGCGGGCCCGGAACATTGGAGCCTCACCCAGCTGCGGGTCGAGCACCTTCAAGGCAACCAGGCGATTGAGGGCCCGCTCTCGCGCAAGGAAGACGCTGGCCATGCCCCCGCGACCGATTGGGCGAATCAGCTCGTAGTCGTCGCTCAGTGCGGCGGCGAGACGCTCGAGCAGGGGTGGGTTGGCGGAGTCTGACACGCCTGAAGTTAGCGGGCCTCGGCGCTGCTGTTAAGGCTACTGCTCACGGTTTTGGGGCTCCCGGCCCCCAGTCGTCGCCGTGGAATCCCTCGTCCGGGTCAACATTGCGGCCCACGTCCCGGACCTCGCGCTCGGCTTCCTCCAGCACGTCATGATCGATGTCCGCGTGGCGGCTCGCTTTTCGGAAGCGGCTGCCTCCCGGCTCCTCGCCTCGGCGAACGATCCAAAAGAGGAGCACGACTAAAGCCACGAGCCCCAAAATCAGGCCGAGACTCATGGTACCGAGCCGGTCCAGGGGTCAACCCCCCGGGCGGTAATGCGGTGAGAGATGAGCGGCACGTGAGGTGGCGGCTCTCCGATAGTGATGGCCGATCGAAGTACCTCGAACCCAATCTCCAGGTCTTCATCGTTCCTGGCATGGACCGTGGCGAGGGGTTGACCCCGCTCGACTTCAACGCCCGGCTTGGCACTGAACACGAAGCCCACCCCGGGATCGAGCACATCGTCCATCGCAAACCGGCCACCTCCGAGCGCCGCGATGCCGCGTCCAATGGAGCGGGGCTCGACTCGGCGCACCACGCCGTCTTCGGGAGCCTCGAATACCCTCTGGACCGATGCCCGGGGTAGGAGCGACGGATTCTCGACCACCGCCGGATTCCCCCCCTGTGCCTCGATGATCTTGGTAAACAACTCTGCCGCCCGCCCCGAGTGAATGGCGGCTTCAAGCAGTTTCCGGGCGGCGGCCGGGTCCTGTTCCACACCTCCGACCTGGAGCATGGCGACACCCAAGGCGTAGGTGACCTCCATCAAGTCTACCGGCCCGTCGCCCCGCATTGCCCGGATGCATTCCTCCACCTCGAGCGCGTTTCCTGCTGCCCAGCCGAGTGGATGATCCATCGTCGTCAGGAGGGCGACTGTGGGGCAGTCATGCGCCTGGCCAATCGCAATCATCGTCTGCGCCAGCTCGATCGACTTGGGCACATCCGGCATGAAGGCCCCGGCACCCGTCTTCACGTCGAGCACGAGGCCGTTCAGGCCCTCGGCTAGCTTCTTCGACATGATACTGGCGGCGATCAGCGGGATCGAATCGATCGTCGCCGTGACATCGCGCAATCCGTAGATCTTCTTGTCCGCCGGCGCGATCTCTCCGGTTTGACCAATCATGGCGCACCCGAGACGATGCACTTGGGCTTCGGCCTCACGGAGCGACAGATCGGTGCGGAAACCAGGAATGGACTCGAGCTTGTCGACGGTGCCTCCGGTGTGCCCGAGCCCGCGTCCGGAGATCATGGGAACAGCGACACCAGCGCTCGCTACCATCGGTGCCAGGATGAGCGAAGTCTTATCCCCTACCCCGCCGGTCGAATGTTTGTCGACCACGGGGATGGTGAGGTCGGGGAAGCGC
>JABDII010000227.1 GCA_013003805.1 Gemmatimonadales bacterium | reverse complement strand
AGGATAGGGAGTAGGGAGTAGGGAGTAGGGAGTACTTGTAGGGTGACTGGTCCGGGCGTCACTCCGGGAACGAAGTTGATACGGTGGGAGACGGCCCCGTGGCGCGCAGGTCCTCGAGCTCGAGGTTGGTGATCTCGTCGGTCACCTCGAAGTCGTACGGCGGGTAGTCGTAGATCGGCACCCTGGGCTCGGTCTGGCCCAGCGAGTAGCCGTAGATGCTGTCGTATTCCGCGATGTTTTCCCCCAGGCCATCGAGCTGCTCCAGATACTCGCTGATCGACTTCGACTCGATCACGATGATCTTCCCTATCTGGTCGATGATGGGGCTGTGTGCGCGGGTGCGGTCGTGATCGAACTCCAGGATGCGACGGCCGTAGCGGGTGATCCCGATGGTTCGGAAGGTCAGGCTCTTGCCCACGGCCGGGAGGTTGAGCACGGTGCGATCGGTTGCCAGGAAGGGCAGGCTGGCGTCCGCCCTGATGGTGCCGATCTTGCTGATCAATGTCTCGCCGTCCTCCGGAAATAGCCGGATGGCGTCGAGGAACTGCTCCGGCACGCGACCGATGACCTTTTCCTCCAGCTCCTCCTGAACGGCGCGGGCAACCGGGGCGTAGTTGAACGTGTTCTCGTGGTAACCCTTGAGCACGAAGTTGTAGTACGGCATCACCCCGACATTGTTGAGGATCTTCCGCAGCTTGTTGGTGTGCCCGCGCCGCGAGGCCGCCGCCGTAAAGACCATCTGGTTGGTCACGATCCAGCCGGCCGAGAGCAGCCGAGCAACTGCGCCTCGCATCTCCGGCGTCACCTCCATGGGAGACTCGAAGTGGGTCTGAATCACGAATTGCCTGATCCCGACCTCGATGGCCCTGGCCCGGAACTGGGCCAGGATCTCGGTCAAGGCGGGAGTGATTCGCTGGGGCAGATATGCCAGCAAGCGGGTCCCCAGGCGGACCCGCACGATCTCGGCGTACTTCCTGCCGTTCGGGCGGGCCGTATTCGCCTCGCGCTTGGCCCGCGCCATCCGGTAGATGGCGTCGAGGATGTCCTCGAGAACGCTGTCCGTGCTCATGAGGGAGTCGCCCCCGGTGACCAGGACGTCCCGAAGCTGTGAGTCCTCCTCGAAATACTTCATGAGCTCGCGCAGCTTCTCGGGCCAGGTAGCCTTCGGCTCCAGCCTTTCGAGGTCGAAATTGAGGCGGCCGCGCTGGAAGTCGAACATCCGCTGGCAGGATGCGCACAGGCCGCCGCAGGCGCGGCCCGTGGTGTCGGGAATGAGAATGGCCACGTCCGGGTAGCGCCGGTGGACGTTGTCGTAGGGCGGCAGGAGCCAGCCGGCGGCGTTGGGCTTGCCCGGCTCCACCAGGTCTTCCTTCTCCCAGGCGACGATATTGCCGAACTCCTCCACCAGCTGACTGCTGTATATGACGTAGTGGCGGATGGCCAGGTCCGCCCCGATGGCGAAGTACGGGACCCGGACGTGCAGGAGCGACAGGTAGTACGGGTTCACGAAGAACGGGATGCCCTTGTCTCGCGCCTGATAGAGCAGCCTCATCGTGTCGGGGTCGAGCGAGCCGCCCAGCATCTCGTTCAGGAGTTCCGGCGACCGGATCGCGAAGTTCAGGTGGAAGTACATGTCCTTCCACCATTCGCGCGCGCGCTGGTACTTCTCGGTGCGCGACATCCCGGCCTCGAACGAGAACTTGGGACTCTTGATGTCGCCCCGGTCCATGCGGTCGATGATGATGTTGAGGATGCGGTCCCGGTTCTCCTCGCGCAGTGCCACGATGCGCGGATCCAGTCCAGACGGGTACCGCTCCATCCAGGCCTCGATCTGCTCGCGATCGGGGGATGACCGCTCGATCCTGCCCGTCAATTGCCGGAACAGGTGGAGCATGTCCTCGAAGAACCCGGGCCGGGCGCCACCGGTGCCCCGGTTGACGGCCAGCCAGAGGAGCCGGATGGGGCTATTGACGGCGAGTTGGCCGCGCAGGTTGGGGTCGACGAACTCGCGGCCGGCGTTGTCGATGTAGTCCAGCAGCCGAATCGCGGCGTAGTCGCACCACTCGAGCTCCCCGAAGGTCTCGTGATTGGTGCGCCGGCCTTCGTAGTAGGCGAGGGCGGCGGGGCGGTCGCGCAAGAGCTCCAGCATCCACTCGCGCACGCCGAGGCGGGCCTCCACCTCGTTCTTGGAGTTGCGCATGATCTCCTCGAGGCGGCGGTTCTCGCTGAGCAGCAACTTGAGGAGCCGGTGCGACTTGACCGTGATGGCGATGCGGTCGAGTTCCGCGATCGTCGTCATGGCCTACCACTCCGATCGGCGGGGGAGGACGACGGTGGGGTGTCTGTTCGGAACCTCTCCTAAGATGCTTGGATCCCGTGCAGGGGGCTAGGGCAGCAGGGTGAGCGGCTCCGGGAGTTGCGTTGGTGGTGCCGGTAATAGGAGGTAGCAGACAGGAAGTCGTGAGTCGGTCGTTTTGTGTCATACGACTCTCAACAATCCCGACAAGGTCGCTTCGTTGTATTCTGCGGGACGGTGAACATATTCCAGCGAAACTCTCGACAAATACGGCTACGCGCTCGTGATCAACAGCGTCGGTGACATAGTCGGTTCTAAAGGAAAGAAGGGTTGCTGCAGGCCGTGTTGTGGATCCCAAACGAGCAGTGACAACTCAGCGCTGATCCCGCGACCATGCTGCCACGTGATCACAACGGGGCGGTTCCTTCGGGAGCCGCCGTTTCGTCTTGCGCAAACGCATGGCTCTCTGCCCGGTTCTTCCGCGAGGTGCTTCGGTGGCGGTGCGGCCGATTGCGCCGGCGGTGGCCAACGCGGTGGCGGCGCTCCGGGGTAGGAGGCTTCGGGAGTTGCCGTTGGTGGTGTAAGAAGTCATAAGTCATGAGTCGGAAGTCGTGGGTCTCCTGTCTTGAGACTGGCGACTTTTGACTTTGGGACTCACAGCAAGGCGCCCGGCGTGTGCCGGGCGCTGGAAGGTGTGAAGTGTAAGGTCAGTGATTTCTTGGGTCGGGCCCGAGGTGCACCGTGTGGGCTCTGACGCCGACGATATTCCCCCACTTGGGCCAATCCCAGGAAAAGACTGTTCGCAAGTGTGTCTTGCCCTGGCCATCCGTACGCGCAATGTGTCCGGTGCCCATGAAGTCGTCCTTGTTTCCGGCGGCGACTTCATGAAAACGCACCCGTCCATCAGCGAGGGTCGGCCGCCCAGTAATCCAGGCGCAAAATGGCTCACCCTGGTATCCGCTCGCGTCCCAGACCCTTGCATAGAAGTCCTCCTGGCCCTGGGCGATAAAGGTCCAGCCGGAAATCTGGTAGTCGAGTGTGACGGGAGCAGTTGCCACTCCGCAGTGACCTGCGGGGTCGTTCGATACCTCGGCCCAGAGCAATCGTTCGGTATCGATCAGCCAGAAGGCGTAGCCTCCGTCGTACGTGGCGCGGACGACTCCTGAGTTTCCAGGGCTATCGGGACCGTTCCCGAAGTTGAACGCTGGTGCTGGCGAGGATTCACTGACTGCTGTGGGTGTGTTGTGTTCGCTGCAGGCGCCAGCTAGCGCGGCTGCCAGCGTGAGCGCGATCCAGCCTCGTGGAGTATGCATGACTCCGTCCTCCCTCTTGGGTTATCGGGTTCGACAGCCACCCGTCCGGGTTTTCCCAGACATCCGGCGGGGGCCCCGGGCCTGCCGAGCGGTTGTCACCTTCCTGAGAGCTCTCTCGCGGGTAAATTGACGATCGAGGCTTAGACAGCCCTTACCTGGGGCTTACCTGACGATCGGATTCCAACTCTCGGGCCATCCGTGAACCAGCTGCGCATCCTCGGCGACCTGGACCTGCACGGATCGGACGGGGATCGACTCGAG
>JABDII010000186.1 GCA_013003805.1 Gemmatimonadales bacterium | reverse complement strand
CATACAGAGAGAGCCCCGAGGAATCTCGGGGCTCGAATGACGAAGCGAGACCTCGCCACATCATCACTTCATATTGTTTGTGTGTGAGTTCCCAGGTTCCCATGCCGGTGCCGTCGGCGAGTCCGGGGCCTGCCCGCCACATGCCATCACCCCGATATCCCGTCGAATTTGCCGTAGCCGGCGTACCAGGTCTGTCAACCAGCCGGCAGGCTCAAGATGAATTCGGCAAACCGTCGAGCATCCCTAAGCGGCGCACCGTGACCGAAGCACACCACGGCCGGCTCGAGGGCGGCCAGTCTTCGCGCCGAGTTCCGGTTCATTGCCGGATCGAACGTGGCAAACGCGAAGGGTTCCGTGAGGCCTATTCTGAGCGTCATCGGATTGCGATGGAACAGCACATCGCCGAGGATCAAGACACGATCGCTTTCGCGCCAGAAGGCGAGATGTCCCGGGGTGTGCCCCGGGGTCTCGATCACGGTGAAGCCGCCGACCTCGTCGCCATCACCCAGAACCCGATCCACCGGATGAGCTGGACCAGCCATGGACTGACTCACTCGGGCCAGCCAGGAGTCAGGATTCGGCAAGATCCGCGTCAGGTCACCGGACTCCACGGCTGCCCGGTCGCCCTCCCCACACCAGAGCGGAATCCCAAAGTGCTCGCACACCAAATGGCTCGAGCCCTGGTGGTCGAAGTGCGCGTGGGTCAGGGCATGCCCGGCAATTTCCATATGGGAAAGCGCGGCGAGCAGGTGCTTGCCGGCCAACCGGCCGCCGGAATCCACCAGGACGTCCCCGATGACGTACGCGTTGAATGCGTCCAAGGGCATGAGCGCGAGTCGAACCACCCCCGGGGCGACCTGTTCCGTCTTCATGGGTCCTCCCGAATTCGCCTAGGCCAGGTTCGACCGGCACACATCCAATCCGTGCGTTAGGGGAAGGCTATGCCGAGTACGAGCAGCCGCCGTGCCTGCTTGGCGGGAACACCAATGTTCGACCCCCCGAACCCCGCGAGTATGGCCGAGTTGATCGCCACCACCTCGCCGGCGGTGGAGAGTACGGGGCCGCCGCTACCACCGTGCGTGGTCTGTGCGTCATAGACGACGGTTTGGGGGGTTACCTGACCGATGATCCCGCGGCTCGCCAGGGGGGCGATGAAGCCCCTGGCCGAGAGCCGTTCCGCCGCGGTCCAGAAGTCGACATCGCCCTCGCTGAGAAGCTGCTGGACGAAGGTCGCACCGGTACGCGCCATGAGCGCCCGAATGCCGAGTGGGTAGCCCAGGACGATGACCTCTTGTCCCGGGTGAACCGGGGCGATGCTCAGGTGAAGGGCGACGATCGAGTCGGCGACGGCACTCCCGCGGAGCAGCGCGAGGTCCGCTTCGTCACTTACCCGCACAGTCTGGACGTCAAACGGTTTCTCGACACCCGGCATGTAGGCAATGAACCGTCGCATCACGGGCGTGAAGCCCTGTGCGATGATGCCGGCGGCCGCCTCATCGAACTCCCACGGCACCGCCACATGCCGGTTGGTGAGGATCAACCCGTTACTGCTCGCGATGAACCCGGTGCCCGTGTATCGCACCTCGAAGACGGGGCCCGGTCTTTCCGGTGTGACCGGCGGTGGGTCACCATTGGGTCCCGGGATCGGCGTTGCCCCTGGGGCCAGCGTGATGCGAAGGGAGTCTCCAGAGGCGGAGTCCACGAAGCCGTACGAGCCCAGCAACAGCACCGTCGCGCGCGTGGCCGCGGCGATGACGCGCGACGGAGCCTCCGAGCGTTGTTCGAGGGCGCCGAGGCGCTCTGTCGCGGCGGTCATGCTATCGCGCACCTCGGCCAGCATCCGCTTGAGCTCGGCTTCACTCGCCGGGTTGTCGCGCGACTTCTCCAAGAGTGCGGCCATCGCGCTTACTTGGGCCTGCTCTTCAGCGAGGCGGCGCTCGAGCAGCACGGTCCGCCCGGCCAACACGACCGTTGCCGCAACGAGAAGCATCAGAGCCGCGAGGAGGCTGAGCCGGACGCTCCGGGACGTTTGGGTGGCGAGCCCCATGGGAACGCCCGCGAGGAATACAGCTGCGCGGTGCAGGGCGCCCCCTGATTCGTGGCGCGCGCAGGCCCAGCAGTCGCTGAACACTTCGCCCACCGACTTCGCAGTGCCCCTCTCGAGAGGATAGAGCCGGAACCTGATGACCGGACCCCCCTTGCCGATCTCGATGACGTCGCCGGACGCGAGGACCAGACGTTCGGTGCGCTCCCCATTCACCCAGATCTCCCGGCCGGCCACGGCGGTAAGTTCGTAGCTCTGACCGCGCCGACTGAGCTCGGCATCGTACGAGGAGGGCGCCTCGTCGGACGTCGCGTACACCGTGCTCTGATCGCCGAGCACGAGCCACACGACCGCTCCGCTCAGACGCTCGGAGGTTCCCCGCCGGGCGCCAGAGAGATGCGCGATGACCGGAATCGTATCTGAAGATCGCTGGGGATCCATCCGTCGCCTTGCCTCCTGACACACCGTGCGTTACTTGAATTACACCAGCCCGGTCGCCGCCCGCAATGCCCTTCTCCGAGGCCCGGCGGCTGTCACCAAGGTGACGTAGAGGTAGGTAGGTAGGTAGGTAGGTAGGTAGGTAGGTAGTGGGTAGGTTGCCGGGCCCCCCTACCTTCCTTCACTCCTACCCACTACTCCCTCGTCGAGACTTGGTCCGATGTGCCGTTCAAGGGCGAGGACCAAGGCCTGGAGGGCCACTGAGCCTTCGCTAACCGACGGGGGCGTTCCCCAGTTTGTGACTTCTTGAGGGTGGCACGGTGCACGTTCGATGGTGAGGCGGTCTACTCCTGGACCGACGCCGAGACGGTGACGAGTGGCAGCTTCCAATCCTCGATGACCGTGCCCCTGGTGTTCAGGTGGCTGGCGAGGAAGTAGAGGCGCTGGGTGTCGGGAGAGTCCCCCGATAGCTGGAAGCGTCGTTTCATCCAATAAGGCTCGAAAGCCTGGTAATACATCGTGACTTGGACAGTCACATGGTCCGAGTCGACTCCATCGGGCAGGGTGACTACATACCGCACCACATCCTGCCCGGCGAAGGCCGGGACGCTCTCATAGTCCGGGTCCCTTCCCACGCCCTTGGGATCCGTCGATTCCATGAATTGCCGGAGTATCTCGCTCTCAAACTCACTCGACTCTTTCCACCCCCGCGGCAACAGCCTGTTGTCCTTCACCGTGCTATCACGGTGGATGAAGCTGAAGGTCACGCTGTCCTGTCCATCGAGCACCACCTCTTCGTAAATCTGGACGTCGCTCTCCGTCCGGACCGGACGTGTGGTCGGCTCTTCACTATCTCTCTCGGGGATTCCATGGAAGTGGGGTTGCCATCTATTCCCTTGAAAGAACTCCGTTGGCAGAGGTTCTCCGTCCCCGTCAACGATGAGCCCCACCGAGTTGGTCCGCCCCGATGCCCAGACGACTTCGCCGTCCTTGGCATCGTCCAACACCAGGAACTCGATCCACGTCCGGCGGAACCCGACACCACTCGGGAAGCGGTGGCCGACGAGGTTTGTGACCGTGACATCAGCGGTGAGCTGGTTTCCTTCCGCGGAAACGATCTCAACCGCCAGATCGATGGTCTCATGGTTCGCTTGGCGCACAATGTTCTGGATCGCCAGCTGGTTGCCGGTGGTGGCGGACGTCATGTAGTCCATTTTCGCCACGCCGAGGATCGGATCGAATTGGTCGAACATCT
Organism: Gemmatimonadales bacterium; assembly: GCA_013003805.1. Classification (GTDB taxonomy): domain Bacteria; phylum Gemmatimonadota; class Gemmatimonadetes; order Gemmatimonadales; family GWC2-71-9; genus JABDII01. The sequence continues at coordinate 3,110 of JABDII010000186.1, read as the reverse complement.
CGAGCAAGAATGCATTGAGACCTACCATTTCATGTCGGCGATAGTCCTGGCGGACAGGGATCGTGATGTCTTCGGCCGGCAGCTCGTGATCGACTTCCGGATACTGCACGTCTTGGATCGTGGCGATTTGGGTCGCCAGCTGAGGGATATCGATCGTGCCATCCAGGCTCTTGAAACTCCCGGGCATGTGGCAATCTTGACAGCTTCTGAACGCTTTCTCATCCGTCGCGAAGGCGCTGTTCTGCCACTCCAGAAACGTGGCCTGCTCGATACTGTGCGGGAACGCCGTTAGCACCTCGGCGTAGTCGACCTGATATTGCTCTTTCAACCGCTGTGCTTGGATTTTGGCAGTCGAGTCGAGCACGGGAAACTCGAATTTCCTCGAATCGACATTCGGTAGGTTGATCGTGTGGCACGTCCCGCACATCCTCGAGTCCCGGATGTAGGGGTTGGCCACTGGAGTGACCCCAAGCGCGTTCTCCATCGGGATTACTTTCACGTCGTCAAACGGGCCGCTGATTTCGCCGCGTGGGCTGTATGGGAACTGTCCGGTAGTCGAGTTCACGAGGAACAGCTCCAGTTTGGCTTGCTCCGACATACCGGGCATCCACTGAGTGGGCGGATCGATATGGTGGCAAATCGTGCAGCTGATCCCTTCGCGTGCCAGGTCGCCATACTTGTGGTATTGATACTCCGGCTGGTTCTCTTCCTCCCTCGTGAGCGCCGAGTGGGTGTAGACGTACGAGGTCTTGAAATTCGGGTTCAGGCTCGGATCGTCCAGCGCATCGATCAGGAGCTGGCGCTGGCCCATAGCACCATGACAGCTGAGACAGGTGTTGACGACCGCGTTGAGGGCCGCCTCGAGCTTTTCGCGATTGTTGCCAAAACGCTCGGGAAACTTCCTGAAGTCGTTCTCCAAGATTGCTTTCTCGCTCGCCAACTGAGCGAAGAAGGCCGGATCCCGGCCGGCCAATCCCATCGGCGACCAGCGCCACTCGCCAAACGGCGAGATGTTGTATCCGTCGCCGTAGGCCGGACCGGTCTTCAGAAACATGGTAATCAGGGACGGCGAACCACCCAGCCCGCCGTGGCACGACATGCAATTGTCGGACGTGATGAATTGCTCGGCGCCGTCAGGACTCGCCGGTACGTGATCGGCCCACTGTCCAGGGAACGTCTTGACCTGGGCGTGGCCGACTGGGGCGTTCCCCTCGAGCGTGAAGTATTTCGTGAACTCCGGGTTTGGTGAACTGAGCGCCTCCGTCGCAATCAGCTCGTTGCCCGGCGTCCTGGTGGCGGCACTCGGGTTGCCGTGATAGGCGTTCAGGAACAACGTCGCCTTATCTACGCCTGCAGCTGGCCGTTGCACGTCCGGGAGCGTCGTGTCCCACGAGTTGTCGACTCGAAAACGGAGTTCCTTTCCAGTGATGTTGTCCAACGAGGAAAACGTGTACTCACTTTCGGCAGATGAATGGCAACGCAGACATCCGGATAACCCAAATGCAGAACCGCGGTAGTTGAACGGATACTCATTGTTGTCCAGCGTCGCGGCGATTTCCTCGGTCACCTGCTCCGGCGTCTTGCCAGCCTTCTCAACCCGGGTTCCACCGGCCCAGAACCAGCCGTCCCGGGTTTGACTGTCTCGAATCATGATCGCCCAACTGCTCAATGCTCCTTCGAGCATGGTCTCGAAACCGACCGAATCATCTCGGTACGTCGTGTTGCGGAGCTGTTCGTAGCGAGCAGCGGGTGGGTTGAACATTTCCTTCACGATCATGGCACCGTCCGGCAAGGCGCCCTGACGGTTGTTTTCCAGCCACGTGCTGACCTCGGGCGAGTAGTAGATGCGCACGGCGGGGTGGGTGCCGTAGTACGTGCCAAGGAGGTAAGGCCCGGTGTCCCGCACATGCATGTCCTTGACCCAGCCAAGCTCGGCATATGCCCGGTTGTTCAACCACGGGTACAACACTCGCTCGTAATCCGCGAGCGGCATCGAGCACGGCAGGGGAAGGCTCCCGCCGATCTTGATCGAGCGACAGTCTGGGCGTGGACCGATGGCACCGATGGGTGCGAGGCCGGCAACCAGTAACCCCGACGGAATCAGGAAACGGCCGAGAAAGGTAGGCATGCTTAGGGATCTCCAGATTGCGCCATGCCACGGTTAGGTCGCCGCGCCCTTTGGCGAGCGTCGGCACGGCGAGGCTGGGAGAGACAAGTCATTCAGATTGAATGTACGGACGGTGCACAGCGTGGGAAGAAGGGGGAACCCTCGAAGCTGAGACGTTATCCTAGAACTAGGGTAAACCCTAGTCATCACCCGCGTGCTTTTGTACGTGGCACCTGCCGCGACCGCAGGTAGATTAATGATGAGCAGACTCCGGCGTCCCAACGCCGTCACCTACGGAGGACCACCATGCCCCGCCACAAAGCGTTTGCTGTGAGCCATGCCGATGACGTCCTGGTGTACATCAAGCCGAACGAGAGTGACGACACCAAGTTCGACGTCACGGTCCGGAAGGCCGGCAAGGACGTGGAAACCCACCCGGGCCAGACCTCCACGAGCGTCAAGAACCTCAAGTCCAAGCACGTGGACTTCGAACACATCGATCCGCCCGGGCCGGCCGAGGGCTGAGGGCGCGGGATCTTCCCGTCCTGCAGCCAAGGAGCGAGCCCCATGCCGGAGCGATTCACCGGCGAGATCCGGATCGAGACCTTTGCGCCACTCGTGGGCGAGATGTTTTGCGCGAGCGTGGACGACGAGGTGAGCCTGGAGCTCGAGCTCACCGAGGCGACCGTGATCGGGGGCGAGAACCGGCCGGACGAGGCGTTCTCGCTCCTGTTCAAGGGGCCGTCCGCTCCCTTCCTGACGCAGAGGACGTACGAGATCGCCCACGGCTCCCTCGGCGAGCTCCCGATCTTCCTGGTGCCGGTCGGCCAGACGGAAGACGGGTTCGTTTACCAGGCGATCTTCACGAGACTCAAGGAAAGCCAGCCGTAGGACGAGTCCGCCGCCTGGCGTCGGGGGCGGCGGGTGTCAGTCGTCACCCGTCCACTCCATCAACCGGTGCGCGTCACCCTCTTCGACAACCGAGAATCCCAGACGTCGATAC
>JABDII010000144.1 GCA_013003805.1 Gemmatimonadales bacterium | reverse complement strand
AAACGAACAACTGAGCGGCATCCCCGTTGCCGTGTTCTGGTCCGCAGGTACGGCGAGCGCGCTGGATGATCAGGAGATCGCCAAGGGTCGGGATGTGGGGGCCACCGGAGTGTTCGACCGCCGGCTCGACGGTAAGACCCTCATTTTCGAGCCGGCCGAGCCGGGACGCTTCAAGGACCGCCAGACCAACACCACGTGGAGCCTGCTCGGCCGGGGCCTCGAGGGGCCGCTCGCCGGCCGGCGGCTCACGCCGATCCCGCACGGCAATCACTTCTGGTTCGCCTGGGGAGTGTTCCGCCCGGATACCCGCCTCGCCCGCTAGATCCGGACGGGGACCGCAGCTAGTGTTGGTGCTCGGTGTGCGCGCCGGGTGACTCTTCGCGCTCCGCGCGTGCGCTCCGGCCGTGATCGTGGCCTCCTTCGCCACCACGGGCAAGCTCAGCCTCAATCACGGAACGAATCAGCTCGATCTGTTCCGCTCCCGTGTACCCGATCCAACGCTGGACCACGTTGGTGTTGCGGTCGAGCAGTACCGTGAACGGCAGGCCGCGATAGAAGTAGGCGTGCTTGAGCTCGCCCAGACCGAGTAACGCAGGGAACTCGAAACCGAACTCGTCCAGGAACGCCTCCGCGTCCGCCGGATTCTCGTCCTCGTTCATCGTGATGAAACGGAAATCAGGATCGGTAATCGACCGGTCGAGGGAGTCGAGGGCGGGCATCTCGATGCGGCAGGGGGCACACCAACTGGCCCAGAAGTTGATCAAGGTGACCGTACCGACCAGATCATCCTTGGACATGTGCCCGCCGCCCGGCCCCAACACGTCGAGCGAGAACGGGGCAAAGCCCTCCCGATCGGCAACCGCGATGCCGCTCAGCACGTTGAACGGGTCGAATTGGTAGAGCCGACCCCGCGCGTTCACCGCGAGGGTTGGGATTGACGTGCGGAACTCGGCGGTCCGAAGCAGCGTTCCCACCGAAGGGTCGAAGACGTCGAGCCGGCTCTGGGTGGTGGTGAATCCCGGCGTACTCAAGAGATACAGCAGGCGGTCGGGCCCGACGGTGAGGCCCAGGTTGACCGGGTAGTAATCCATCGTCGCGGTGCCATCCTCGATCACCAACCTTGGCTCGGCTGTGCTCTGCGGCAGGCCCCTGCGTGCCACCCACACGGTGTCACCTCTCGGCGTGAGTGCCAGCAGCTCGTCGCGAATGAAGGGCGCGTAGAACAGCGTGTCTCCCAGCACCTCAACGTGCCCGGTATTGGCCAACTCGGTCATCAATACATGCGCCGGAACGACCACGCTCCCGATGGTACCGGCGTGATCGCCGTTCTGGTCCAGACGCGTGATGACCGGGGACGGCAGGGTGTCCCACCGGAAATTGAAGTTCCGGGGCGAGCGGAGGGTCCAGACTCCACCGGTCTGGCGGTCCGAGACCACGTCGGTAAACTCGTACGGTGCCAGTAGCTCCCGAACGATTCGCCCAGCCGAGTCGGTGCGGACCAGCGCGCCGTCCGAGGTGGTAAGCCACCAGCCTCCATCGGTGGTTTGGGTGGCGCTCTCAGGCACGCGGCCCTCGAGTTGGAGCTGGGGGAGACTGAGCCGGAGCCGATCGTCCACCGTCCAGAGCCGGCCCGAGGCGTCGAATACCGAACGCGTCCCGCCTGCTCCCCGCTGGGCCGTCCTCCCGTCGAGCCAGAGCAGCTCCGCTCGCTCCGCCGGAACCGTCGTATCCGCGAGGAGACGAGCTGGTGCGTCGCCGACACCCGCGATCGTGAGTGGGGAGAGCGGCTCCCCCCCGCCGCGCAGCAGGCCGCGTGCGGTGAGACCGATGGCGGCCACCGCCAGGAATGCTATGCCAAACAGGGCGGGCCGGAGAATTCCCCGGCCCGTGTCCTCCCGTTGTCCTTCGATCAAGACTTGTAACCCTTCTTCACTTCCGAGATCTGAATCGCGTGGGCGCCTCCGGCCTGGAAGGCCTTGCCGGTGACTTCGACCATCTGCTCCGCGTGCTCCTTGAGCATCGCGTTCTGTGAACCGCCGGGCATATCGGCGCTCACGGGAATATACAGATCCCCGTCACTGGTCAGAATGGCAAGCGGGATACCCTTGTCGCCGCATACCTGGGTACACATGCGATGGTCTTTCCCGGACAATCCATGTCCAAACTTACATGACACGTCGATCACGGTACCTCGGATCGTCACGTTCTTGTACTCGGGCTTTTTCATGTCCTTCATGCCCTGGGCGTTGGCGGTAGCGGGCAGTAACACCGCGACGAACGCGGCTGTCACCAGGCCCGCCAGTACTCGTTTCAACATGAGGCCTCCTGAGTGGGATACGGTAGCGTGAAGCCGGCATCTCCGGGGATTCTCCTGGCCGGTCCACCTACCTAACGCCCCAATCTGGAATTCGGTTCTCCCGCGGATATCGTGGAGTCCTCCATTGAGTCAACTCGAACGCGACGATCGAGGGCTCATGCGAGGGTCAAGCC
>JABDII010000140.1 GCA_013003805.1 Gemmatimonadales bacterium | reverse complement strand
CCCGGCCGCGGTCTGAGAGCAAGTGCGACTGCGTTGGGCCCGGTAGGTACGGCGAGCTAGAGCGGTGATACGGCGGCCCCGTATCATCGCTCGCTTTTTGGTGGGGTCGGTCCGTCGTGCGCTGGCGGAACCCCGGCCCGATCGAGGAACCGTCGGACCTCAATCCCCATCGCTCTCACGAGTGCGGCTTCGCGGCCATCCATCGCCGCCCGGTAGACCACCTCACGAAACGAGCGCATGACCGAGTCTGGTTGTCGGGTCTTGAAAAAGTCGATGGCCCACAGGGCGCGTTCCCAATCGGAGAAGAGCCAGTTCAGCTGGGCTGCGGACGCCGGCCCGGCGCTCCGCCGGGGAGGCTTGCGGACCACCCGCCCTCCAGTACGGGCGCGCCACACCTCATAACTCATGATCGCGACCGCCTGCGCGAGGTTGAGCGAGCGGTACGTGGGATCGGTCGGGATGACAGCCAACCCATGACACAGATCGAGCTCGGCGTTGGTCAGCCCCTTGTCCTCTCGACCCGCCACCATGGCGACAGAACCCTCGGCACCCCGTTCCAACAGCTCGCGGGCTGCATCCCACGGTGCCAGCGTCAGTCGCTTCGCGGCACGCTCCCTCGCCGTGAGGGCAACGGAAAAGACACAGTCGTCCAAAGCCGATGCGAGGTCGTCGAAGAGTTCGACGCGTTCCAAGACGTCGGCCGTATTGTGAGCGATGCCTTCAATTCGATAGGCGTCATAGACCCGGGGACGGACCAACCGGATCCGGTCGATCGCAAAATTCTTGGCGATCCGTACCGCGCTCGCAATGTTGACGATGTCTTGCGGCTCGACGAGTATGAGCAGAGGAGCGGCGAGCGGTTTGAGACTCGTCACTGGTTCATTCCCTGATCTTCACCCCGGCCTCGCGCTCATTGAGCTTGATCGCCTCCAGGTAGTCCGCCTCCTCACCCAACTCGGCACGAGCGCGGTGCAGGAGCTCACTCACGCGGTGGAGAACGGGGCCAGCGACACCGGCACCTTCGAGGACCTCCAAGGCGATTGCGGCGTCCTTGTCGAGCAGGGCCAGGCGAAAGGTCTTGGGCCACTCCCCGGTGAGCACTCGCTCCGGGACGAGCTGTTCGCTCACAAACGACCGGCCGCTCGAGGCGTTGAGGACCTCCACTGCACGTCCCCCGGACACCCCCAGCTTCACGAGCGCCGCGAGGCCTTCGCCGAGGGCGAGGATGTTGGTCGCCAGGACGGCCTGGTTCACGGCCTTGAGTGCATGACCTGTCCCGAGGGGACCGACGTGCTCGACCCGTGATGCAAACGCGGAGAGTATCGGCAGGGCCCGGGCGTAGGCCTTCTTGGGTCCGCCCACCATGACCGTGAGCGAACCCGCCAGCGCCCCGTTGGTGCCGCCGCTCACCGGTGCGTCCACAAAGAGGACGCCGCGTTCGGCCAATGCCTTGCCAATCATCCGGGATCGGGCTGGATCCCCGGAGGTGCAGTCGATCACCAGGCTCCCGGGAGCGAGGCCTTCCGCCACCCCCTCCGGGCCGAACATCACCTCCTGGACCTCGGCCGAGGTTGGCAGACAGGTAAGAGCGGCCTCGACTCGGGCGGCAAGTTCAACCGGCGTCGCCGCCCGACGGACATCATGGTGGTCGGCAAACGCGCGCGCGACCGACTCGGTCCGGTTCCAGACGGTCAGATCGTGCCCGGCGAGGTGCGCCGCCATCGGGCGGCCGATTGCTCCCAGACCGAGAAAGCCGAGTCGCACGGGTGAACCCTCGGCCTGCGCTAGGCCCCCTCCGTGCCGCGTTTGGCAAGCTCCTTGTCGACCATGAAGAGGCCGGGGGCGCTGTCCCCAACCATGCGGAGCGTTTCGACGATTTGACTCGCGGACCGCTCCTCCTCGACCTGTTCGGTGATGAACCACTGAAGAAGGCCTTGGCTCGCGTAGTCGCGTTCCTTTGCAGCAAGATCGTAGAGGCTCTGAATCTTGGTGGAGACTTCGCGCTCGTGGGCAGCGGCATATTCGAATGCTTCCAACGCCGATGCAAACTCGAGCTTAGGTTGGGCCAGCGGCCCGAGTACTACCCGTGCTCCCCGATCCTCGACGTGATCGATAAACTTCATGGCGTGGGTAACTTCCTCTTGGGCCTGTACCCGCATCCAATGGGCAGAGCCACCCAGGTTCTTCGGGCTGAAGAACGTCGCCATCGATAAGTACAAGTAGGCCGACTCGAGTTCCGTTTGAATCTGCTGGTTCATGGCATCCTGCATTGCGGCGCTGAGCTCCATGGTCTATCTCCCAGAGAGAATGCCTGGACTACGATCGTTCTTAGGGTTCGGTGAGTCTTACCCCAACACCGGGAATTCTCAAGGCTCACCCGGCACGGGACCCGGCCCCGCGAGGAGCACGGGGTGAGCAGGCGCTTGCCGTGGGGACGGCTCCTGGTCGCTGCCGCTGGCGCAGTCTTGGTCCTCTTCATCGTCGGACCGCTCCTGCGCCTGCTGTTCCGGGCCTCGCCAACCAGCTTGATCGACGCGTTCCGGGATCCCGAGCTCGGCCAATCGATCCTGCTCACCCTGTTCACCGCAACGGCAGCCACGGCGATTGGAGCGTTGCTGGGCGTCCCACTCGC
>JABDII010000135.1 GCA_013003805.1 Gemmatimonadales bacterium | reverse complement strand
GCCCTTCGGCTTGGTGGTGAAGAATGGCACGAACAGGTTCGTGGTCTGAGCCAGCCCGGGACCCTCGTCCTCGATCCTGACCTCCACGTGCCCATCCACATCGGCCCAGCTGATTTGTACGGACCCGCCGGTCTCGAGCGAGGCGTCCACGGCGTTGTCCAGGAGGTTGATGAGCAGCTGGTCGAGCTGATCTCCATCCGCCTGGATCCGTACATCCGGACTGTCCAACACTTCGACCTCGAGGCGGCTCTCGAGGCTCGCCACGCGCTGCACCCACTCGCGAACGCTGAGCTCCCGCTTCTGGGGGTGCGGAAGCTTGGCCAACCTCGCGTACGATGACATGAAGCGACCCAGGGCCTCGGATCGACCGGCAATCACCTGGAGCCCCTCCCTGAGATCTTCGTCCTCGTCGCTCTCGCAGTCCCTCCTCTCGAGCAGCGCGGTCAGGCTCGTCGCGATCGACTTGATCGGGGTGAGGGAGTTGTTGATCTCGTGGCTCAATACCCGGATCAGTCTCTGCCACGCTACGCGCTCCTCCTCGCGCAGGACCTGGCTGAGGTCCGCCAGGACGACCAGCCTGTGCGGTCGGCCCTCCCACCGGAAACTGCGTCGGCGCAACTCCCAGCGACCGAGACCTTCGGCCACGGCAACATCCATGACCCGGGGCGTCTCGCCGCCCAAACACTCGCTGAGACCCAACTCCCGGGCGGTCTGACCCAGCACCGCGTCCTCGGTCCGGCCGAGAAGGTCCTCACCCGCCCGGTTGATGAGGCGAAGGCGGTCGCCGTCGTCGAACGAGAACAGGGCCACGTCGATGACCGTCATCACGCGGGTGAGAAGGTTTGAGGCCTCGAGGGCGTCAAGCCGTTGATCGTGGAACGAGCCGGCGAGCTGGTTCACCTCGTGCAGTATCAAGCCGAGCGCATCGTCCTTGGCGGGGGCACGCGTGCGAAGAGAATAGTCACCTTCTCGCAGCGCCTCGAGCATGTTGGATACGGCGTGGAGCGGACGCACCAGGCGGTCGCGCATCGCGACCAGGATCGCCGTCCACGTGCCCAGAACGAAGACCGTGACGGTCCACTGGGTGCGACTTGCATGATCGCCGGTCCACACGAGTATCAGGGTGGCGATGATGGCCGGTACCCCGGACAGGACCGCCAGCAGCGGGATCGCTCTCTGGTAGGTGAGACGCTGTCGAAGTTGGCTCCTGAGGCCGCGCGCGATCATCTGCGGCTCCCTCGTTGGCTCAAGCGTGCAGGCCGTGCCGCTTGAGGCGCCGGTACAGCGCGCTGCGGCTGAGGCCCAGGTCGTTGGCCGCGCGGCTTACGTTTCCACGGTTCCGTGAGAGGGCCTTCCGGATCAGGATGCGCTCCGCTTCGTCGAGTGGAACCGCCTCGAGGCGCAGGGAACCCTCCGAGGCCTGTCGAAGGCCGAGGTGTTCCAGGTCCACGGTGCTGTTCTCGGTCAGCAGAACGGCTCTTTCCACCGAGTGTCTGAGTTCGCGGACGTTCCCGGGCCAGGGATGTCTGAGCAGGGCGTCCATGGCGGCGGATGAAAACGTCATGTCCGGACGCCCGTACTTGCTCCCGCTGGCCCGCAGGAAGTGGGCGGCCAACAACGGAATGTCCTCGCGCCTCTCGCGAAGCGGAGGGAGCGTGATCTCGACAGTGTTCAGGCGATAGTAGAGGTCCTCCCGGAACACCCCATCGGCCACCGAACGCTCGAGGTTGGAGTTCGTCGCCGTTATGATCCGGACGTCCACCTTCCGGGCCTTGGACGAACCCACCCGCTGAAATTCACCCGACTCGAGGACGCGGAGCAGCTTCGCCTGCTGGGTGAGCGGGACGTTGCCGATCTCGTCGAGGAACAGCGTCCCGTGGCCCGCGAGTTCGAAGTAACCGACCCGGTCGGACTTGGCGTCCGTGAATGCTCCCCGCACGTGGCCGAACATCTCGCTCTCGAACACCCCCTCGGAGATCCCACCGGTATTCACGGTCACGAGCGGCCTGTCCGCTCGATTCGACCGATAGTGCAGCCACCGGGCCACGACCTCTTTCCCGGTGCCGGGCTCACCCGTGACCAGCACGTTGGCGTCCGAGGGACCCACGCGTTCGATCAGGCGGAGAACCGGCTGCATGGCCCTCGAGTCCGCTATCATCTCGGGGACGTCGGCATCCCGCAGCATCTCGTTCTCAGCCTCGAGGAACTGAGCCCTCCGGACGGCCTGCACGAGCACGAGCTGTGAGCGGATGGTCGCGAGAAGGCGGTCGTTGTCCCACGGCTTTTCGATGTAGTCCCGCGCGCCGCGACGCATCGCTTCGACGGCACTCTCAATACTGCCCCAGGCCGTCATGACGATCACGGGCAGTGTGCTGTCGAGCGCCTGGATCCGCGGCAGCAGGTCAAGCC
>JABDII010000134.1 GCA_013003805.1 Gemmatimonadales bacterium | reverse complement strand
CCTCCTGTACGATCGTGCGAATGGCCTCGGTACGATCGGTGAAACGACGGTGAGCGACCCCACCCATGCCCCGCTCGATGTCGTCGATGATTCGATCGGGGTCTTCGGTGCGGGGGTTGTCCGATGTGACGATGGACAGATCAGCCAAGCGCGCCGCCACGCGGCCCATCATGGGACGCTTTCCGGGATCACGGTCGCCACCACAGCCGAAGAGGACTGCCAAGCGCCCGGCGGTGAGCGGCCGGAGCGCCTCGAGCGCGCGCGCCAACGCGTCGGGCGTGTGCGCGTAATCCCGTATGACGGTACCCGGGTGCTTGGTCAGCACTTCCATGCGGCCCGGGATCGGGGGAGCGTCCGAGAGCCGATCGACCACCTCGGCGAGAGGCTTTCCGAGAGAGAGCGCACACGCCGCTGCAGCCAGGGCGTTTGAGATATTGAATTCACCGAGGAGCGGGAGTTCCACCCACGCGGCACCGAATCGCCCCGTGAGCTGGAATCGGCTCCCCGTGGCGTCCAACCGTTGGGCTCGAGACAACACATCGGCCTCGCCAGCAACGCGCCCGAATGTGACCCGCCGACTGCTCAGTGGCAGGGCCTGCCACGCGGGATCGTCCAGGTTGACGACTTCGATTCCCTCAAGCCCGAGATAGGAGCTGAGCCGAAGCTTGGCCGCAAGGTACTCTTCCATCGAGTGATGGTAGTCGAGGTGATCCCGCGACACGTTGGTAAACACCGCGGCCCGGAAGCACAGGCCGTCGAGACGGCCCTGATCTAGACTGTGCGATGAAGCTTCCATGGCCACGTGGCTCGTGCCGCGACCTACGAATTCGGCAAGCGTCGCCTGAAGGTCGATTGGGCCGGGAGTCGTGAGCGCACCAGCAGTCGATGGGACGGGCTGCCCGGTGCCATCCATCGCGCCGAGTGTCCCAATGCTGCCAGCGGCGCCCCCGGCGTTCAGGAGATGGCGGATCAGCGCGGTGGTGGTGGTCTTCCCATTGGTGCCGGTCACCCCAATCATGATGAGCTCATCCGCCGGCCGCCGGTACCAGGCCTGGCCTGCGATGCGAGCAGCCCGGCGGCCGTCCACCACGATCACCTCTGGAACAGCGGCACCGGTTGCCCGCTCCACCACCACTGCCGCGGCACCTCGTGCAACCGCGTCCGCCACATACTCGTGTCCGTCGGAAGCGGTACCGCGAACGGCAAAGAAGACGTTCGCCGGCGCGATGCTCCGACTGTCCGCACTCACCCCTGTGACGGATACCGACTCTTGCGGCGCGCGGGTCACCAGGCCTTCCCGCCGGAGGGCCTCGACCAACTCCTCGAGCGTGCGGCCCTTCACTGGGCCCACACCGTGACGGTACCGCCTTGTCGCATGAACTGTCCGGCTCCAGGGCTGGTGCGTTCGATCCTCCCGAGCCCGCGCAGGCGCACCTCGAAGCCTCGTTGGTGGAGCGCGTGAACGCCTTTGCGCACCGAAAGTCCAATCACTTTCGGCACCGGACGCGCGGGAGCAGTGGCGGTATCGGATTGAGTGGGCGGCCAAGGAATGACGGTTGGGGCCGTGCGGGGAACACTCCTGCCGGCGCGCCGACTTGGGCCGGGGGTGCGGCGGGTAGCTCGCGTGTCGGACGCACGCCCCTCCAGCGGCAGGCGCCCCGCGGCGAGTGCCCGATTCAACATATCCTTGGTTGCCGGCGCCGCTGTTTGCGCACCGTAGTAACTCCCGACCTGCGGGTTGTCGATCTTCACGATGACAACCAACTCTGGCTCATCCTGTGGGAATAGTGAGGCGAATGAACCCGTGTACTCGTTCAGGTACCGTCCCTCACGCAACCGCTGTGACGTGCCCGTCTTGCCCACCAGCAGGTACTTCCCCAGTTGGGCTCGTTCGCCGGTGCCACCGCGCCCAACCGCACCGCGAAGCAACAGTCTCAAGGTCGCGGCCACGGCGGGCGGGACAGCCCGGCGTACGGGTTCTGGCCCATGCTGGTACACCACTTCCTCGTCCGGGCCACGGATCACTTTCACCACCGCTGGACTCAGGACGATTCCGTTGTTGGCGATGGCCCCGTAGGCCACCGCGAGCTGGAGCGGAGTGACCGCGAGCTCATAGCCCATGGCGAGGCTCGCCGGCGTCATACGGCGGGTCCAACGATGGGGCGGAGCCAGCCGCCCTTCGGATTCCGATGGAAACTCGATGCCGGTCCGGTTACCGAATCCAAAGGCGCGGAGCATCTCGTATTGCTGCTCCGGGGCCAGCCGTTCGGCGAACTTGGCCATGGCCACGTTGCTCGAGACCCGAATCGCGTCCGACAGCGACAGGGTGAGGACCCCGGTCTCCCGGTGCGAGTCTTCTATCGTGCGATAATGCGAGGGCCTGGTCGGATTCTCGATGATCGGCATGCGCCATCGGCCGTCGACCACCTCTTCGGTGTCGGTGCTGTCGACCAGGCTGAGAGCGAGCAACGCGGCGGCGGTGAAGATCTTGGCCGTCGAACCAGGTTCGAAGGTCGTGTGGATCGCGGCCGGCGACGAGACAAGCCTGCCATTGAGCGTCACGCGCGACGCGATCGCCAAGATCTCCCCGGTGTTCGGATGGAGGAACACCACGTCTCCCCCGTCCGCATCCGACGCCGCGATGGCATCCTCCAGCCCGCGTTCGGCGATGTCTTGGAGTTCGGCATCCAACGTCAGGTACACATCGTGGCCCGGCACCGGCGATCGACGCTGCCGTGATGGAGACTCGTACCGTCGGCCGAGATGGTCTTTTAGGAGCACCGCCTCGCCCGGCTGGCCGCTGAGTAGTGAAT